>JAOTYN010000208.1 GCA_029861825.1 Cyclobacteriaceae bacterium | reverse complement strand
TCCCGATGGTCGATACGTTGCCTATTGGCAAGTGGATGCCAGGACCATCAAGGATTTTTACATGATCAATAATACAGATTCTCTTTATCCTTTTAACGTACTTGTACAGTACCCTAAAGTTGGAGAGGATCCTAGTAGTTGTCGAATTGGGGTGATATCCGCTGATGGTGGCACTACCAAATGGTTACCCATTCCAGGTAACCACATTCAAAACTATCTGCCGCGCATGATGTGGGCTCCAGATTCCCGCAGTATTCTGGTACAGCAAATCCCCCGTAAACAAAATACTAATCGTATTTGGGTATATAACATTGCCAACGAGCAAGTTAAAAACATCTATACCGATAAGGATGATGCCTGGGTTCGGGCTATTGACGACTGGATCTGGTTAAACGACGGCAAAGAGTTTAGTTGGCTTAGCGAAAAAGACGGATGGAATCACTTTTACCGAATCTGCACGCAAAATGGTACAGAGAAATTGGTCACTCCTGGTGACTATGATGTGGTTAGCATTGTGCTTATTGATGATAAAAGTGGGTATGTCTATTTCATAGCCTCTCCAGATAATCCCACTCAAAGATACCTTTTTAGGAACCGACTCGACGGTAAGGGTACTCCAGAGCGATTGTCTCCCACAGATCAGCCCGGTGACCACATTTATCAAGTCTCGCCAGGTGGGAAATACGCCTTCCATACTTACTCAAATGCTAATACACCCCCGATCGTAGAGTTAGTGTCTTTGCCCAGTCATAAATCCCTGAGAGTGCTGGTCGCTAACCAGAATTTACACCAAAGGTTCCAAAGCCTGACGAAAAAGCCTATCGAGTTCTTTGAAGTGACTACCAAAGATCAAGTAGAAATGCAGGGTTATATGGTGCGGCCTCCGGACTTTGACCCTCAAAGAAAATACCCCGTTCTGTTTTATGTCTATGGAGAACCTGCGGGTCAAACTGCTCGGGACCGTTGGGGTGGCACCCGCACTTTGTGGCATTTAATGCTGGCTCAGCAGGGTTACATCGTAGTGACAATGGACAATCGTGGAACCCCTAGTCCTAAGGGACGGGATTGGCGAAAAAGCATCTTCCGCAAGATTGGTGTCATCAATGCCCGGGATCAGGCTATGGCTACCCTTGAGGTGTTGAAGCAGGATTTTATCGACAGCGATCGTGTGGGAGTTTGGGGCTGGAGCGGTGGTGGATCCATGACTTTGAATCTGTTATTCCAATATCCGGAAATCTATAAAACAGGTATGTCAATTGCACCGGTAGCCAATCAAATGCTATACGATAACATTTATCAAGAGCGTTATATGGGCGTTCCATGGGAGACCAAAGAAGATTTTATTAAAGGTTCCCCGGTAACTTATGCGAAAAATCTCCAAGGTGATTTGCTTTTGGTTCACGGCACCGGTGATGATAATGTTCACTATCAAAATGCCGAGGTGTTGATCAATGAGCTCATCAAATACAACAAGCAATTTCAATTGATGTCATATCCTAACCGTACTCATAGCATCCGGGAAGGCAAAAATACTACCCGGCATCTCTACGGATTATTAACCAAATATTTGAATGACCATCTAGAGCCGGGAGGCAAATCCCAAACAGGGTTACCACAGGATTGATTAAATTTGTGTTAAGAACTTTCTGAATGAAACTGCTCAGTCCATACGTCATGTGGACCTCATTGGTTTTGATGCTATTTTGTTGCACCCACACATTAGCACAATTCGAGGAGAATTATACTCCAAGAAACAAATACGCTCACAATTCAACCGAGCTTATTAAAACTTTGGAAAAACAACACAAAGCTACTCGGAATTCAATTGAGTCTAGCAAAAAGGTGCGGATCAACAACCTGTATAAAAAGCGTACGGAAGCCTTGATCCGGGTGGTAAAAAATGAGGGTTTCATCAAGGACGATACCTTGAATCAGGTCCTCTATTCCGTTCTGGAAAACATCAATAGGGAAAACAACATTAATAACTCTATTAAGACTATTCTGCTTAGCAGAAGCCCTGACGTAAATGCCTATTGCGTTGGTGAGGGAACAGTGATCTTGAATGTGGGACTGCTAGCACGAATCGAAAATGAAAGTCAATTGGGATTCGTACTATCCCATGAGATGGCTCACTACGAATTAGAGCATTCCAAAAATCGAACCCTTAAATACTTTGAAAGTAACCAAACCAAAACGGCGCAAAGCAGTTTTAAAAGCCTGCTGGAAGGAGACATTAATCCCGAAGAAGCCACTGAACTAAGAGATTGGGTTAATAATTGGGGTCGCTATTCTCGAAGTTCAGAAATAGAGGCAGATTCATTGGGTTATCTGTTATTTACAGCAACCAATTATCACAGTGACGCACCTTTTGAGATACTTAATATGCTCGATTCGGCCCTTTATCCGACACGGCCTTTAGGAGATCGACTGTTCCAAGATTTAGACTTTAAGAACTATCCGTTTAAGAAGAAGTGGCTACAAAGAAGACTGGGAATTTATAGTTTGAAACCCTCCTCTCTGGTTTTTAACGATGACTCATTGCTAACTCATCCGGATATGCATAACCGTGTAGCTAAACTTACCAACTACCACAGCGAAAGCGCCGGTTCGGAAAATATACAATCCCTAGATTTAATGGATTTGGCTATAAAAATGGCACAATTTGAAACGGTTGAAAGCGCTTTCTTTTCTCGACGATATGATATCGGCCTGCATGAAGCACTGCAACTAAAAAGTATCTATCCGGCCAACCGCTACTTGACATCCGTTATCGGAAAGATACTGATCAATCTGTATGAGCATTTCGATTTTTTCGGAATATATGTACCTAAATTCACCGGTGAATATTCCGAAGAACTACGAATGGTAAATAATTTTCTGCATAACCTTACTAAACAAGAACTGGGAGAGGTAGTCTTCCATTTTCTCAACAATAAACAGAACTTCAATATGATGGATGAAGAACATTATTATTTGTTATGGAAGATCTGTGATTTTACCTCAAAGGAAGAGGTAAAAATGAAAATCCAAGAATCATACCTGGCAAAATTCCCAGGCGGGAAATACAATAAACAAATGAAGTAACAATTGATCCCATAATATTCCTTTTCACTGGGGCGTATTACCTGTTCTTGTTCTCAGGCCCTCAAACGGCTAACCTGCCGGTATTTTAAAAAGCGAATAATTTTTATTAGTTCAATCTCAATTACTGACACTCCTGAACCCTAACTTAGAAGAAAAAAACAAATTCAGGTCTGTTTATCGAACTGCTGCTACTCTGATGGCCGGCTGGCAGGTGGGGCTCGGGCGGGGTCCCCAAGTAGATCATAATAGAGGTAATAGGGATTGTTTGAGTTACGATATTGCTCAATATCTGTCAAAATGAAAACAAATTGATATCGATTCGTATAATTAGATAATAGCATTCCGCTTTCATGAAATCATATTCTCTTGCACTGCGTCAACATATTAAAAAGCTCACTGCTGGGTTACTTGCAGGGGCTATGGTGGGGACAGTTGTCCTGGGTATCGGCGGACGATTGATCATGCGTATTATAGCCCTGATAGGAGGAGTTACTCCGGGAGCTAGTCTGGGTGGCAGCTTGGAAGTGATGGCCTTCGGCAGTCTGACAGGGATCTTGGCTGGCGCAGGCTATACCCTTATAAGAAGGATATTACCGGGGAAAGCGTGGCTCAAAGGGACTCTTTTTGGATTGCTTATCTATGCGGTTCTACTGGTGATCCCCTTTGATTCCAAATTGGCAGCCAAGGGTTTCCTTCAATTAACCGTACTCATTCACTTGCTTTTTGGAGGACTTTGTGTAGTGTTTGGCCTGGTACTAATTCCCTCAATCACCAAAATTTACCGGCGCTTAAGATGATCCGTTTTCAAGGGTGGATCTCATACACATCCGCCCAATCAGAGGAAGGATTGTGGGGTTCCACTAGTTTATGTCAATAACAGGTCTCAGTATCCGTTATAAAATACCGCTCTCCGTTTAAAAGCGCATCATGGTTTTCGTCGGTGGCCAGTACATATTCATGGATATCACCATTATAAAAGTGGAGTTCCAAATATGTTTCATTCTGATCTGAAAAAAGTTTGTAGCCACCTTGTGAATCCAACGTGTTATTGCCATATCCGGACCCGGTATATACTTCAGGCTGGCCGCTATCCATAGCCGGTTCTCCGGTGTCGTAGGCATAGTTGGTATTATTGTAATAGGTAAATTGCCCATTGACGCATAGGTCTATGGTGATGGTTTTGTAAAGGCTAGATCCTCCTCCGTTAGTGTCATACTCCCCTGAGGTATGCATGTATTTAAGTTGCCGTCCTACAATTTTCTTTTTCCATAGTTTGGTACTTGGAGCGTCCTTGGATTCAAAGAAACTTACAGAATTCGCCAACTTTTTTGCCTCCAGCTCATGTTGTACCGTGAATTTATCCTTTTCGGTAAGAACGAAAATGTTCATTCCACTGCCTAACCCGTTTATAAGGCCTTGGGCATAACATTTTATGAAGCTACCATTGAAATCTCCCTCATAATAACCCTCGACCTTCGTTTTACCGGCGGTGCGAAAATCACCAATCGGCTTCAACCGAATGCCCTCTTCAAAGACGCCTTTCATCGCGATATTTTTTAATTCAGTGTTGGTTTTGCTGAGATTTTCAGTGATTATGATGATCCCGGGCAGAGTTTGATGCCCTAATACTATGGCATCTTCCAACAATTGGCCTTGCCAACCTTGAGGGATATCAAAACTCAAACCCATTTCCTGGAATTCTACATGTTGGGGCAGCGGCTGGGCCTGTAGTTTTATAGCACTTAGAATTATCGCTGCTATAAAGGTTATTCGTTTCATTGGTAAACAATTTAAATAGGGATTCATACCTGCAAATTGCTATTATTAAATGCAGGCAACATCAGCAGAATTACGTGTTATGAAATATCGGGGAAATCCCTGAGATCTTTTCAACGGCAGATGGACAGATATTATATCCTCGAAAACCACGCTACGTGGTTAAAGCGTTCAACAAATTCGGCTTAACCCATTTTCAATGTCCATGTTTTACTGCTAATAGAACTGTTCAATTCCCCCCAAATCTTGTCTATGAAATTCTAGTAGGTAATATTAGACCGGCCACCCATCTGAGTTAGCCTCCAATTATCGCTCCCCCGGATGATAGGTACGCTGGGCGCGTGCCTCAACATCTTCCCGATAATAAGCAACATCCTTGAACACTACCTCCGCATACCTTTGTGCCTGATCATCGAAATGAGTGGAATTCGGATCGTTACTTTGCCCTCCGGCCAGCAGGCTTTTAGCTTTCACTTTCTCCCCAAACTCCACTACTGCTACAAAGCTATTGCCACGGGTACCATATAGCTTTTTGTTATCATCCTGAAAACGATCGCCATATGCTGCCAAGGCCCCCCAATTACCGGAAGCTAGTCCCACGGGGATACTGGGTTTATCATCATCAAACTCAGGCACAATATCACCGCTCAACCTTTGAAACCTATTGATCTCGCCCCATGGGGTCTCCCAGGTTCCAAAATCGGTGTTCAGTTGATTGACTGCCTCAGCAAAAAGTTCCAACCGTTCATCAAACGGAGCATCGGTGCCAAAATAGTTTAGCCGCTGCATGGGTAAGTTTCGCAGCATTTCCGGTGATTTGCCCTCTCGATAGCACATGGTACCGTAATAATGTGCCAAAGACATGGCCACTGATTCAGTGGAAACCCGGAAATCCCAATCCCGTAGTTTTTCGATAGGGCCTCGCAATTCCTCGCTGGGGTTGTCGTAGTAGGCTTCAATCAATCCAGGTATTAACTTCTCAAAACCCGGAAGATGTGGGTCATATGCCAAATGGATCAGCTTGTCAAGGGTCAGATCGCTAATTCCCGTTAGCAAACGTATAGCATGAACTCCTCTGAAGTTCTCTCGATCAATCGACATATATCGAGGGTAATCTTCTCGCTTTGGGCTGTACTCCAGGGCCGCTGTAAAGGGAGTTGAGTTACAGTTTTGTATCCATCCGTTGGGGGGGTTGAATACCGTAATAGATTCATCCACGGTGTGTAAACCCTGCCAATCGGTTTGTGGATTGCCGCCGTCAACCGGTTTGGTGTAGTCAAACTGCTGGTCGCGGACGGGGATAAAGTTGCCGTGATAATAACCGATATTGCCTTGAGCGTCAGCATACACTGTATTGTTGGAGGAATTAGTCCTCATATTCATCATTTCACGGAACTGGGCGTGGCCATTCAGTTTGGTGCGGGTGTAAGACTGAGTTAAAGCCCTGACCGGTTCCCACATAAGGGCGGTTGCCGTCCATTGATTGTCCACCAGATGTGTTATCGGTCCGTGATGAGTGTGATACATGGGGAAGGTGGTTTCTGACATTATAGCTCCATCCCGGTACTTTAAGGTCACTTCGGAAATCTGAACCGGTCGTAACTGATCTCCGTAGCGATACATTTTTAGGCCGTCCTCATCCACAATATCTTCCACAAATTCGTCGATAACATCGGTATAGGTGGAAGTATGCATCCAGCCGGTTTTTTCATTGAATCCTTGATACACAAAAAACTGCCCCCAGGTTACAGCTCCGTAAGCATTAAGGCCTTCCTCACTGACCATGTGCACCTCACCTCTAAAATAAAACGAGGTATGAGGATTAATTAGCAACATGGTGTTACCGCTTCTTGTCAGTTCTCCGGATATGGCAAACCCGTTGGAACCCCTGGGCTCATCAGGAACCAATGATGGTACTTCCGCCAGACTTGGCTCTAGCTGAGCTTCGTAAAACTCCTGGATCCCTTTAACTGAAATACGCTCTATGTCGCCTCCAATAGAACCCTCGCTGAAATACATGGGCATCCAGGGTTCAAATCTTGTAAGCAACTGCGGCCTAACCTCCGGGTGTGTGTGTAGATAGTAATTAATACCATCGGCAAAGGCATCACATAGCTCTCTCAGCCATTTCGGACTGTTTCGATAATATTCGATAGCCTGCTCTTTGCTCATAAACAAGCGGGCGCGCAAATCACTAGCCAGGGCCTCCTCCCCTTCTACTTCCGCCAATCGGCCGATAGCCCAGATATAATTGCGCTCTACACGGGGGAAGTCATCCTCACATTGTGCATATAGTAAACCAAAGACTGCATCAGCGTCACTTTTACCATAAATATGAGGGACCCCAAAGTCATCTCGAATTATAGTAGTATTGGCAGCCCTTGCCTCCCATCGCTGCAGTTCTGTGCTTTTTTCCGGCTGACTACAACTGAACAGCAGTAGTCCCACTATCACATAAATGTATTTCATTTTTTATACAGAAAAGCCCGATAAGTAAGATAAGAAAATGAACATGAAGCACCACTAGCTCATGCTATTATTTCCTATTCAATAACCCCCATACTACGGGATATAATTGTATTTATTCTATATGCTTAGGTTA
>JAOTYN010000207.1 GCA_029861825.1 Cyclobacteriaceae bacterium | reverse complement strand
TATTTTTCAACCGCAATAGTGTTCATCACCCTGGTCAAGACATCCAGAAAGCCCTTTTCTTCACCGTTTTTCCAAATAAAACCATATACATGCATGATCATTTGTGATTTTATTTGATCCTCTATACGGCTAGTAACGAAGGGTAATCTCAAGTAATCTTCAATGGGCATCAATTGACCTAGATGATCGTGCTGGAAATGACTAAGCTGATAGTAAACCTTGGCATCCTCCATGGAAAGCTTTACCCGATACACAATAATTCTATTATCATCGTGCGGAGTCCGGGTGTCCTGCCAAAAATAGTAATTGAAGGACCGCTGGAACACATGTTCTTTTTTTTCAAAGTCCTGGCTGATCAATTGGTTGTAACCTGCCCCTGTGTTGATGGATATCCATTCCATGGCTTTCTTATATAACGGGGAGGCATCTGCCTGCGCTGGGATATGCCCCGAAAATTGGTATCCTCCCGAATCATCTTGTGGCAGGTTGACGTCCTTCCAATACGTTTGATCTCCCGGTAACTCCCGCTTTTGTGCATGGCTGGTAAAAGCAAAAACAATCAGAATAAGGATCAGGGATAGTCGCATAGCGGTAGCATTTAACACCATAAATTTACGGCAATTTCCTTCGAAAATCAGTCAATCCCAGAAATTGATGATCATTTTCACTCCCAGAGATCAACACTTAGCGCACTTAGAGGTGCCTTTTATTCACTGGGCCAGTTGGAGCCTATGTTAGATCCAAAATTATTTTTTCGGTATTAACCGAGGGTAAATCACTAAGTTGGAAGCCATCGAAAGTCCTGCCAAGTATTCAATGGGCTGCTAAAGGTAAATTTAAACCCAGTAATTTCCGACGACATTTCCGTGAGCCGTGCCAAGTCCGCAAATTTAAGTAGTGGCCGGAAGGGGTCAAGATTGACGATTAACGAAGTAACCACTACTCGGCTATCTCAAAAGCCAGCAGCACATTTCCCGGGGCTTCCCCATGCAACCCATAGCCAGAGTTCACATACAGCATACCATCCTGGGCCACCGGACCGGCACCGTCAAGCGATCCTCCTTTAGCCCGCACGCCATTAATGGTCTTAAATTTTTTCATGGTATTGAACTCCCACAGCACGGCACCATCGTTTGCGGCATACGCTCGTATATGCCCATCAAGGCTACCGGCTAACAACACATCTTCTATAAGGCTGGGCGCCTGGGAATTGGACTCCATACAGCCACTTTTTCCTTTACAAATATCTTCGGGGGCAGGTTGTTCCCATACCACTTTACCCGTTGTTACATCAAGCGCATAAACTCCTGGGGAAAGTGGATACTCTGATTCGGGATCCGGCGGCCAATAAGGATTATCATTTACAGGCGCATAGGCAAGCTTACCATCAGAAGCCATTCCCCAATGAATGCCACCATTAGCCGTTCCCTTGCCCACGCGAGTTTCCCACAGCAGCTTGCCGTTATCATCGGGATCCATAGCCCGCACCACTCCTGATTTCTGTCCAACGATCAATACTTCTTTCCCGTCTTCACGGGTGGTAAGAATAGGAGCCATCCCAAAATCCAGATCTGGTCCCGGGGGATCTGGGCAGTTGATCCTATTGTCCTCATCAAAGCAATCCAGGTTCCAGCCGTCATCTGCAGTACCTTGGAATGCCCATTGTAATTCTCCAGTAGTCATGTCCAGAGCCAATATCGCGTCACTGTAGGCGGTAGTGGGCCGGGTATAGTTTTCACCTGTGCCGATATAAAGTAAATTACGACCGGCATCGACAGTGGGGCTGGACCACACGATGGCTCCGGAAGGGGCATAGATCTTACCTCCGTTTTCCTTCTCCCCCACTACTTTCGGAGGCTCCTGGATGGTATTAAAATGCCATAGTTCTTCCCCGTTTAGGGCGTTTATGGCTACTACTCCTCCTGAAGAGGTACAGCAGTCATAATCCGGATTCATGGCCGCTAATACTTCCATAGATGTTAGAGGGATGAATAGTGTGTTTCCGTGAAGGGTAACACTTCCCGTTACGGCATTTTGTACGTGCTTGCCCACCTTGGTCTCCCAAATTATGCTACCATCTTCGATATCCAAGGCGAATACACTGGTGCTGAAATCTGCCAGGAAAGCTGTCAGCTTCCCTCTAGGTCCTGGAGCTACCGTTATAGCACCGCGCACCGCTGAATTTACCTCGGTATGCCAAAGTGTACAACCCGTCTTGGCGTTAATGGCATATACGGATCCATTCTGAGAACCGATGATCAACATGTCGCCAACAATAGCCGGCTGCGAACGCACTCGCACGGCATCCGGGAACCCGTAGGCCCACTTTAGCTTTAGTTTAGAGACATTTTGAGCATTGAGGCCGGTACCTTTTTTAAAACCGCTGTTCTTGACATCGCCCCCCCAGCCATTCCAAGAAGGCTGCGCGGATAGTTCAACAAACACAGAACAAGGATTCAGATCTTCCGACATTGCTCCTAGAGAGTCCTCATTGGGATTGAAATAGGTGTCATGATCGGACAAGTAATCGGCCAGAGCTCTCTTTTCAGCTTCACTAAGCTGCTCGCCATGCATACGCATCTTGCCGCTATTTAGGGCCCCATAGATACCGCGGGGTGTCATGGAGGCTAATAGAGTCATGGTAGGCGCCTTAGATACTCCTGAATCCGCATGGCAACTGGCACAATTGTTCATGTAAAGCGCTTCGGAATCGATGGTAGTAACCGTGCCCGGGCTTTCCTGGCTGGAGCAGGCATGGATTACAAAGATAACAGCGGCTAAAGCGGCTAATGGGATGATCGTTTTCATGATCTAATGTGCTTGGGTTAATCAATAGGAATATAGTGATTTCCGGGAAGACATCCGTGTCGCCGGTAAGTTCTACCACAGAGTGGACGGCGGTATGAGATTAGAGAGTAGAGATTAGTGATTAGTGATTGGAGATTGGAGATTAGTGATCGACCGCAGGTTCTATGGGGTTTTTGAAACCTTTAATCAATAGCCAAATAATAAAGCTTATCATGAACACTCCATTCTGCAAATAAAAGCTAAAGCTCACTGATTGATCAAAGATCTGCAGCCAGGTGACCGTGAAGACTATGGTTACCGCCAGCATACCCCATAGGGCCAGCCACTGAGGTACCAGCTTCACTTTTAACAGCACGAAATACAAGAGCCATGCCCCTGCGGCATAAATGATCAGACTTAAAAAATGCGACCAGAAATAGTCTTCCACCAACATACTGCCGAAAGTACTATAATAGCCGTTATCCATGGCGCTAGTGGTTGTATACTCCTGACTTAATGAAATAAGGGATAAATGGCTGATATCCCCTATAAAAGCTACCGCGGATTGCAATACCCACAGGGCCAGGTAGGCTATGGCAATACCGCCATAGTGCTTTTTTAAAAGTGGATATAGAAATACGGCAATGATGATACCAATAGCACTAGCCAGTACATCAGCAAAGATGGATATTTTCATGGCGAAGGCCTGTTCTCTTACTAAATCAAGGAAGTCTGGATCCGCCACCAGCGAAGTAGACAATCCTCTCTGGCTCAGTCCACCAGCACCAACGATGAAGATCAGCAGAAAAAGCATTCCTAAAATTCTCCCGGTTTTTTGATAGTTCATGGTTTTCATTTCATGTTTGGCCTCCCAATAAATGTACCAATTAAAAAAATACTAATAGTTCGTCCCAGGAGCTAATTGATGATAGCCCACTGTCCAGTATTGTGCAATTCTGTTCAGAAATGCACATTGACGGAAGATTAGATACGAGAGAGGCTTCATTTGACAGCTAGAAGATGCCTATCAATATAAATTCACCTTGGGGGAATCACCCCCGCCCCTGTTTTAAATTATGGTTTTAGAGTGTAAATGGTTGAGATTGAGGAGAATTTAATTCTTCTATTCGCGGTATGGTCAAATAAATTGAGTTCGCTCATGGCCATATTCCCGGCTATATTTCCAGGGCTATCTCAACATTTGACGCTTAGCATTCATTAATAGTACAAGTACTGTCATTAACTGCACTTTATGTACGGTTAATTATTAAATTGAAGATATGGCACGAATCATACTCTTTTGGTTATTATTAATCGGCAGTCAATCCACCGATAGGTTACCGCAATATGTAACTGACAATATTCAGAAACGGGTAGAAAGCGGCATTAACCCCAGTATTGCTATTGGTATTCTGGATGAGCAGGGGGTCCAGTATTACAATTTTGGGACTACCCACAAACAAGGACCGGAGGTAGACGAGCACACCGTATATGAGATTGGTTCTATCTCCAAGGTTTTTACTGGAATATTACTGGCACAACAGGTACTTGAGGGCCAGCTGTCGTTAAATGATCCCATCAACCGGTATCTGCCTGCTGAGGCCCAGGTCCCATATATGGGAACCCAAGAATTAACATTAGGCAGTTTGTCGGACCATACTTCCGGTCTGCCGCGCATGCCCGCAAATTTTACCCCGGCCAATCCCTTTAATCCTTTCGCTGATTATACGGTGGAACAGTTGTATTCCTTCATACATAACTACGAACCTATTCGAGAGGTGGGTGCCCAATACGAATATTCCAACCTGGCTCAAGGACTACTAGGACATATCTTGGCTTCAACAACCGGTACTTCTTACGAAGAACTGGTAGTTCAAAAAATTGCTGGGCCTTTGGAACTAGTCGAAACCAGGATCACCCTGAATAAAGAAATGCAGGAGCAACTGGCTACTGGCCATAACGCGGGTTCGGAAGCCCAAAACTGGGATATTCCCACCCTAGCAGGCGCCGGCGCCATTCGCAGTTCCACTTCCGATATGCTGAAGTTTCTCTCTGCCAATTTAGGTTTTACCAATTCGCCTTTAAAGGAGGCCTTGGAGCTAAGCCATAAGGTAAGACATGACCAAGCAGGTGAAATGAGAGTAGGATTAGGCTGGCATATTAAAAAAGGGGCTGAAGGCGATGTAGTTTGGCATAACGGAGGTACTGGCGGATACCGGGCCTTTGCAGGATTCGTTAAGGAAACCGGAAAAGCGGTGGTGGTACTAACCAACGCTACCATCAGTGTAGATGACATCGGCTTCCATCTGCTGGATCCTTCTTCCAAACTTAACCCCATAAGAAACCCGGATAGCACCATATCCGTTGCCGAAGATGTTTTACAAGAATATGTAGGTACCTATCAGTTAACCCCAGATTTCACCATCGTAATTACCCGGGTTGGGGGCCAACTTTTTGGCCAGGCTACCGGGCAAGGTAAATTTGAGCTGTATGCGGAGACACCCCTGAAATTCTACTTGACAGTGGTCCCGGCAGAAATCACGTTTCAAATTGACGGAGGAAAAGTGGAGAGTCTGACTTTGTTTCAAAACGGGCAACAATTAGTGGGGAAAAGAATGGTCCAATGAGCCAATGGCCATTGACGATTTTCTCCGGCGTGCAAAGGCCGATTTCAATCATTTTCACCTTGAGGGAATCCCCCGCCCCTACTTTAAATTAAGGGTTTCAGGTGTCAATTCTTGAGACTAGGTAAAGTTTCACAAAGTCATCATTCTTTGATCCAAGATCTGTTCTATACCTAAGCAACTAATTTATTGACCATCTCCTTGAGTCGCTTTTTTGAGTATTTACTTAAGCTTACTTTATAGCCACAGGAAGCGCCAATATGTCGTGCATTGAATTCTAATTCTTCTGCACTATCGACCAAAGACCTGCGATTTGACGAAGGAAGAACTTGAATCCAGAAGGGTAGGCCGGAAGGCAGCCTCAAGCAATTAATTGTGTTCATGCTCTGGTAAAAACCGATCGCAGATATTTGCTATATTGCCAAACTTCAATTAAAAACGGGCTATGAAGCAAATCTGTTATTTGGTTACGGTTCTGATTATTGGTGCTTGTAACCCTCAATCTATGGAACTTACACAAAATGATATAGAGTACAAGGTCGACAGTTTGTTGTCAATAATGACCTTACAGGAGAAAATTGGACAGTTGAACATGTACAATGGCACCTGGGAGTTCACTGGTCCCATACCTGCTGATGACAACAGTCAGGAAAAAGCGGAAAATATAAAAATGGGATTAGTAGGGGGAATGTTAAATGTGCTGACAGCTGAAGCAACCCGGGAAGCCCAGAAATTGGCAGTGGATGGCAGTCGTTTGGGTATTCCGTTGATCTTCGGTTACGACGTCATCCATGGGTACAAAACCATGTTGCCTATCCCCTTGGCACAAGCTGCCAGTTGGAACCCGGAAGTTGGAAGAGTATCATCTGCGATAGCCGCTCGCGAAATGGCTGCTTCCGGTCTTCACTGGGCGTTTGGACCGGTAATGGATGTAGCACCGGACGGCCGTTGGGGAAGAATTATGGAAGGAGCCGGCGAGGACCCATACTTGACCAGCATTTTCGCCAGAGCTTGGGTGCAGGGATTTCAGGGTGATGACCTCTCCAGCGTGGAGACCGTAGCTGCTTGTGCAAAACATTTTGCTGCCTATGGATTCGCCGAGGCCGGCTTAGACTATAGTACCGTGGATATCAGCAATCAAACACTGTACAATGTGGCTTTGCCTCCTTTTAAAGCCGCTGTAGATGCAGGAGTAGCTACCGTGATGAATGCTTTTAATGAAATAGGCGGTATACCGGCCACGGCTCACCAACATTTACAGCGGGACATTCTAAAGGGCGCCTGGGAATTTGATGGATTAGTGCTTTCAGATTGGGCGTCTATCAACGAACTGATTATCCATGGTTATGCCCGGGATGCTTCGGCGGCTGCTAAATCCGCCCTACTTGCAGGTTGTGACATGGATATGGAATCTAAAATCTATGAAAAAGAGCTGGAAGGCCTGATAACTTCCGGAGAACTGGACGAATCACTGTTGGACGACGCAGTAAGGCGCATTCTTAAGTTGAAATTTCAGTTGGGATTATTCGACGATCCCTACCGTTATTCGGATCCCGATCGTGAAAAATCGACTTTACTTACTGAAGAACACTTGAAAATAGCCCGTGAAACCGCCAGAGAATCCATAGTGCTGCTTAAGAATGAGTCCAATATATTGCCCTTAAAGAAAACCGCACAACGAATTGCGGTAATCGGGCAACTGGCAAACAGTAAAGATGTGGTATTAGGTAGCTGGAGGGCACAGGCTGAAGCAAATTCCGGCATTTCCATATTAGAGGGTATACAAGCTAAGTTAGGTTCTACCAGCCAGGTGGATTACGCAAAAGGATATACATTGACCCGGGGAGAGCGCACCTTTAGATCTGAATTGGACATAGTGGAAGGAGACAAATCCAACTTCCCTGAAGCTGTGAAATTAGCAGAAATGTCTGATGTTGTTGTCCTAGTACTGGGAGAAGATTGCTTCCAATCGGGAGAGGGCAGAAGTCAAGTAGATATTGCCTTAAAAGGAACTCAGGAAGATCTGTTACGGGAGATCTTAAAAGTGAATAAGAGT
>JAOTYN010000206.1 GCA_029861825.1 Cyclobacteriaceae bacterium | reverse complement strand
AGCTTCCCGGTGTGGAGATATTTACCGTTTTGGGACAGGCCATAGTGGTGGAATGACTAGACCTCGTAAAGATAGAAATAATAAGATTTCATTGGGGTGCCCCCACCCACCCATTTTTAAATTACCGACTTTGAGTGTCAGCAGTTGAGATTGAGCAAATTTTATTCGCTGGACGCCTGCTTCGAGCCGGCGCCTTCCACGTGCTGGCGTAGCATCAGCGGAGGGCAAGGTTTGGCCGCGAGCCGTCACCCTAGCGGTTTTGGCGCGTCGGTGACCGGAGACAGAGTAGGCAGGGTAGACGGACGAAGGCATACGGTGGTAAAAGCGCACAATAATCAAGCGAAAATAATCCCTAAGATTGATCTTAGTTGACTGGTTAGCCGACCAAAATATTCCAGATCCCCTCCACCCACCCTGTTTCAAGTTAAAGTCTGGGGGTGTCATTAGTTGAGATTGACGAAAATAAAAAGATCGTCTCAGCACCCATGAGTTGGCAAACGGATATTTTTAATTGTTAATTGTTAATTGTTAATTCACTTCATGAGAGCTTTGAAATTACCGGGCATACTGCTGCTAATGATCTCCTGCCTACCTCAGGAAACCCCGAATACGCTGGTCATTGCCACTGCCGCCAACATGCAATTTGCCATGACTGAATTGACCGAGGCCTTCAGTGATCAATCCGGTATTCCCTGCAAAACTGTCATCAGCTCTTCCGGAAAACTAACTACTCAGATCAAGCAAGGAGCTCCCTATGACATATTCGTTTCAGCGGATGTTAAATACCCTATGGACCTTTATGACGCCGGAATGGCTTATTCAAAACCAAGAACATACGCCTATGGTCAATTAATCATGTGGAGTCAGTACCCGCACTTGGAACTAAAACCCGAAACCCTCTTGCGTCCTGATGTCACTCACATAGCCATTGCCAACCCCCAAACTGCTCCTTACGGACAGGCCGCTCAGGTGTTTCTGGAGAAGGCAGGATTATGGACCCGCATACAGCACAAATTGGTTTATGGGGAGAGCATCTCACAAACCAATCAATTCATATTATCTGAAGCAGCACAGGTGGGCTTCACCGGTCAGTCGGTCTTATATGCATTTGAAACCCCGAAAGTGGCCCAATGGAAATACGTTGATACCGGCTTCTATAGGCCCATAGCACAAAGTATGGTATTGCTCAACAACCGTCCCCAAATGAAACAGGCATCCCAACAATTTGAATCCTTTTTATTCACCAGAAGTGCGGTTACCATACTTAAAAAATACGGATATCGGGTTCCGCAAAATGAAAAATTCTAAGTATGAGTTTAAGAATAAATACCATTAGGATCTTTATTAGCGATCTTGAAAAAGCGCTGGAATTTTATCAAAAAACTCTGAAACTGAATGTTATAAGCAAGGACCTTAACTCAGGGTGGGTCCAAATTGAGGTGGCGCCCGCAGTGTACTTGGGATTGGAGGTACTATCCCAAGATGAAGATGAATTCACAGAATTGGTAGGCAGATTTACCGGTGTATCTTTTGGCGTTGATGACATTCATACCAGTTATCATCAGCTGACACGCTTAGGAGTGGATTTTCTAGGTCCTCCACAAACACAAGCCTGGGGTGGAATCTTAGCACATTTTAAGGATCCCGACCTCAACACCTTTACGTTGGTACAAGAAACATAAACTTAGGAACACTAATCCTGAGCCACTTGCATGTCCAACCCTATAACTTCACCTTGCCCATCGAGATCGAAGGACAGTCGATAGGTAAAGAAACCATCAGGTAAGGGATCCCCTGGAACAATAAAATTAACGTCGATAGTTTGGCCGTTTACCACCATAATGTAATTGGGGCTGGTAAAAGCTTGTAGCACTTGAATATAATTGGACGATTCAGTGGAATCCAGATTCCCAAAACTCTCCCCCGCCAAAATAAGATCCTGGGCCAGTACCGGACCCTCATTCTGAACACGAATAAAAATGCCTTCCGAGGTGTCCAGACAGCCTCCTAAGAATATACTCAAGGCAATGGTCAATATTAAACTCCTAATCTTCCTGGTCTTCATTTATTTTATCAACTTCTTTCTTATAAGACGGGATCATCATCTGATCGGTTGTATTGATTTGGTTATAACCAAGCAATTGCTTAGATTCAATTATGGGACGAGTAAAACAGTTTGACGAGGCAGAAGTGTTACAGCGGGCCATGTTGTCATTTTGGAAGCGAGGTTATGAAAAAACCACCGTCCGTAACCTGGAGCACGACATGGGAATAAATCAGTTCTCCATATATGCTACGTTTAAAAGCAAAGAACAACTTTACAAACGGTCACTGGAAAATTATCAACATCAATTGGATCGGGAATTCCTGGGTCCGTTGCGCCTGGCAAATAGTGATTTGTCTGATGTGAAATCCTTTCTCATCAAGTTTGCCCTAAGTATTGCCCAGGGCAAAATTCCCAATAGCTGCATGATGGTAAACTCAGTCAGGGAGATTGAACACTTCGACCCGGTTATTCGTAAAATCGTGGTTAGATTCTTCGACGAAATGAAGGCTCTTTTCGCAAAAGCTATTGCCAACAGTGTCCCAATGAAAGACCGGTCCTTAGATGAAGGTGCGGAGTTCTTAGTGGGCATTGCTCAAAGTATTTCCATATACAGCAAAATTAAAAGCCCCTCACAGATTAAAAGCTATATAAATTTCGCAGTGGACAGAATTTCAAATTAATTTTATTTCAACTAAAACTAAGCATATGCTTAGTTAATAAACTAAAATTTATGGCACATTTACCTTATGTAGAGTATGATGACGGAGATGCGGTCACCAAACAGATCTACGACAAAACAGAGGCTCGCTTTCAAATGGTTTTGAACATTTTCAAAATCACTGGGCACGCACCGGAAATGGCAGAGAAGATGTGGGAAATATTCTTCGACATTTTACAGGAAGGAGATATTTCATGGTACGATAAAGAGCTGTTGATCCTGAAAGCCACCAAAATGGGGGACTGCTTTTATTGTGTTACACAGCACGAAGCTGTATCCGCCCGGCTGGGTGTCACCCCCGAAAAACAAGCAGATATCGTGGGAGTGGAATACCAAAACAGTCCACACTACGAACCCAATGAAGTGGCTATGCTGGATCTTTGTGCGCATGTAGTACTGGACCCGGAAAATATTCCCTGGGAAACCTGGGAAGCCGTGAAAAAGTATTACAACGATGCTCAAATCGTGGAAATAGTAGCCACCATTGGCGCCTATCTGCAAGTAAGCAAGTTTGGCGACGCCCTCGGGGTGGAATTGGAAGATGTGTGGGTAGGGCACCAACCTGTACTTTTCAACGCTGAGCCTCCTACCTCTAAGGCGGCACAAGGACATTTCGAACATTTTATTAGTCAAACCCCTAACGTTTAAACATCATGGCAGTAGTAAAACTAGTGGAAAAACCCATCGCCGGCACTGAAGCAGTATACCAAGCATCGGAAGAATTCTTCGGGCATGTACCGAATTTGGTTAAAGCCTTGGGCTCCAATAAAAATATGTGCAACTCCATCACCAATTTTATGATACAATCGCTTGGTGAAGGACGGATTTCCTGGGCATTCAAAGAATTGATCGTCCTAAAAACATTGAAAGCCATGAACAGCCATTACAGTTATGGCGCTCACGAAAAAATAGCCGGTGAGTTGGGAGTATCCGATGAAAAATTAGGCGATCTGCAGAATTCACTGTGGGAACAAAGTCCTCATTTTACGGAGGCAGAGAAATTGGTCTTTCATCTTATCCGTCAAATTGCCATAGACGCTAATGATGTGCAAGCATCTCTGTGGGAACGCCTTAAAGAACATTGGGATTACGGTCAACTCATCGAAATCAATGCGGTAATCACCACTTTTCTTATGATCGGAAGAGTAGGTGATGCATTGGGTGTAACGGATTCTGTATTATTCACAAAACCCTTATCCAACAATTAACTGCCCCGCAAACCACTACAATTAAAAGCCGTTACCAAATGTGGTAGCGGTTTTTTGTTTGGCAGCTTTACATTAACCTGCAAACCCTTTACCTTCCTCGGATAGCATGAAAATATTAATGCAGTCAATAGGTACTCGCGGGGATATAGAACCTTTTTTGGCCCAAGCGGAGATTTTAAGTAGGCATGGCCATGAAATAGGTTGCTGCTTTCCAGAGCAATTCCGGAAGTTGGTCCAAGGGCTGGGGTATGAGTTTTATGGGCTTGACAGGAGATTTCTGGAAATGTTGGAAAGCCAAACCGGTCAGTCGGTGATGGGTGGATCCGAAAACTCCTGGAAGCGCTTTCAAAACTTCTTTAAATTGGCAAGCAGAGGGCTAAAGCTCCAGGATAATTTAATAGCTCAACAGCTATATTCATTACAAAATTTTAAACCCGAAAAGGTCATTTTTCATCCCAAATGTGTATTCCCCATATTGTGGGAAATAGCCTACCCGGGAACCACTATAATGATCTGTCCGCTACCCTGCGCTCTTCATGAGGTTAGGGAACTATCCACCATGACCTTCAGCGGCAATGCTAACTACGGCACATTTCTGAATCTGTTAAGTCATCGATTGGTCAACACCATAAGAGCTGGGGTGTTTAACCGAATCACCAGGAAATACCGTAAGCACCTTCCTCCCTTTAGGGTTAATGCCAAGATTATTAAAAGGACTATGTTGCACCAAATACCGGCTCTTTATACCATATCACCCAGCCTATTTCCCCGACCTACATGCTGGCCTTCGCACTTGCATGTGACCGGTTATTTTGAGCGATCACAACGTTCGAACTGGCAACCTCCGGCGGAATTACTACAGTTCATTGAACGCCACCACAAAATACTAATGGTTACTTTTGGAAGCATGCGAAATCCGGACCCTCTTAACAAAACCATGTCTGTGATTGAAGCTGTAACCCAATTAAACATTCCCACCATTATCAACACCTCTTGGGGCGGGCTGGAAAAACCTGAAGAACATCCGCCGTCTATTTGTTTCGTTAGTAATGTACCCTACTCATGGATATTTCCGAAGATGCATGCAGTGGTACACCATGGTGGTGCCGGGACCACCCATGCTGCTTGTAAACATGCCTGTCCCAGCTTGATCATTCCCCATATAGTGGACCAATACTTTTGGAATCAGCGGATAGCTTATTTAAAGCTGGGCCCCAAAGGGCTGCCTATTAAGAAGCTTAATAAAGATCGTCTGCTACCCTTGTTGCAGGATCTTTGGGACAATGATCAATACAAAGGTTGCGCTGTGACCATCAGTCAGTGCATGGCGACCGAAACCAAGCCCCAAGCCATAAGGAGTCTTTTACAGTCCTACTCCTAAACCACACCCGTTATTTTTCAGGAGGCAATAATACCTGATCGATCACATGAACGTAACCGTTCGAAGCTTTGACTGTCCCCAGTACTTTAGCACCGTTAACGGTGGTGACGTCTCCCTCAACCTCTACGTTCACCTTGTCTCCAGTGGCTTGGCCTATGCCCATAACTCCTTTTATGTTGTTTTCGTTGTAGCTACCCGGAGCCGCATGAAAGGTTATGATCCGCGCCAGTGTCGCTTTGTTTTCCGGTTTTAACAGATCATCCAAAGTCCCCTCAGGTAACGCCGCAAAAGCTTCATTGGTAGGGGCAAATACTGTTAAAGGGCCAGCATTAGTCAATACGTCTTCAAGTTCGGCCGCTTGCACCGCGGCTACCAAGGTCGTATGGTCCGGCGAGCCAATAGCTACGTGCAGGATATTTTTTTCGGAAACTTCATCCAACACGGTTGATTGGCCTTTGGGTAGCTGCCGCTCTTCTGCCGCACTGCTGGTGTTATCCTGGTTTGAGGTATCTGAACAAGCTGTAAATAGCAAAAAGGCTATCCCTGTGAGTGTAATAATAAATTTCATGGTATTAGATCAGTTTTGGTATCGCGCTCAATTTCAAAGGTTGCCGGTTATTTCACTATGACTAAGATCAATCCGGATTATGATCTGTTAGGTTCTTTTGAAAGTCGACCATTACCTTTTCCCACTGAATATCCCCCATTTTGGATTATATTAAAGGTCTAAAAATCAAAGGCTGTGCGATTGAAGAGATCTTTACTCTTGTTCTGTATGCTGGTATGTATCCTGATAGGGACAAGTCTGTCTGTAAAAAGTCAGATCTTGCAAAGGGATTCCTTGGCTTTGGTCAGCTTTTACGATGATACTTTTGGTTCTACTTGGATCAACAATAGTGGCTGGTTGCAAGCCCCAGTGGGTCAATGGTATGGGGTGGGATTGGATCCCGGGGGCCAGGTGATCACCTTAAAACTTCCGGACAACAATCTTCAAGGGGTTATAAGTGACGATATAAAGGATCTAGTGAGCCTGCATGTGCTGGATATTTCTGGTAATCACATTGAAGGGTTGCCGAATGTTATCAATGAAATGGAAGTAAGTGTGGTAGATGCCGGCAATAACAACTTAAGCGCCCTGCCGGATTACTCCAACATCGACAGAACGTTCACTTTATACGTGAATGATAACTACCTGGATTTCTCCGATCTGGAAATAAACGCGCTACTGCCAGGGCTCATTTACTATCCACAAAGACTATCCGCAACTTCCGAAACCCGTGAGGTGACCCTAGGATCCAACCAACTGTTGGATGCCCTGATACCCGGAAATTTCAATCGGTATCAATGGTTTTTTCAAGACCAACCCCTGGAAGGTGCCACTAATTCCAGATTGGATCTTATCAATATTTTGCTCCACCAACTAGGCAGGTATCATTGTGTGGTTCAAAACGATCTATTGCCGCGATTAGAAGTTACTAGCAGCACTATTAACCTGCTGGCGTTTACCACCATCTCCGGCGCTATAACCAATGAGCAAGACAAAGCTTTGAACAGCGCATTGAGAGTGTATAGGATTACGGGAGACACACTGGAGCTAACTCAGGCCCCGTCACTGCAGGAGGGACAATGGTCCGATCATCCAATTGCCATGGGAAATTATCTGATCAAAGCCGCACCTAATGATCCCCGTTATCCCCCAAGATATCTGGGAAACGGCAGTCTGTTTTGGGAGCAAGCAGAGGGTTTTACTATAGATGGATCGCAAGGGGATTTGTACTATGAAATAAGCGCATTGGACGAATTAACCGGTTCCCACGAACTAAACGGAAATCTAGTTTCGCAAACGGCGCTACCAGAAAACATTGATCTTTATCTATTCCTTTTGCAAGCCGGCGAAGAGAACTTAGTGGCCCACACAAAACCTGGCTCGGAACTTAACTTCGGTTTTACCGCTCTTCCCCAGGGGACATATAAAGTGATGGTAGACTTGCCCGGCCTACCTTTAACATCCACCGCTGAAATCCCCATACCCGAGCAATCGGATCCCCTGCAAATTGTTTTGGAGAATGCTGAAAATTTGCTGCCAGCACCATCCATAGCCAGGCAATGGAATGAGTTAA
>JAOTYN010000609.1 GCA_029861825.1 Cyclobacteriaceae bacterium | reverse complement strand
GACTTGCGATCCTGAATGTGTCCCAGATCAAGACACCAAAGCTTTCTGGAAATCCGCGCAACGTTTATTTTCTTGCGATTTATACGCTTGCAATGACCGGTGTCTATGGCTGGAAACTTTTATAGCAGGGAACGAGATTGAAATGCTGCGACAGCGATAAACATTTTATTTTAGGAGTTATACGCACAATGATTGTATATACAGTAGGCACTTTTGATTTGTTACATGTCGGGCATCTTGCATTACTAGAGTACTGCGGAACATTAGGTGATGTCGTGGCAGTGGGTGTTGCCTCGGATCGCGTGGTGAATTCTTACAAACCCAATGTACCTGTTATTCCCCTCGATCAACGAGCGGAAATGCTGAAAGCTTTGAGCTGCGTTGATATCGTACGTCCCTACCATGAACTTGAATATATTTCTGGTTGTAAGGAATTGGATGTGGATATATTCGTTGTAGGCGAAGATTGGGGTAATAAACCCCATAATATCGATGTGGAATCCTACTTAATAAGCAAAGGTAAAAAAATTATACAAGTGCCTTATAGCGCCCGAACCTCATCTACCAGGATAAAGGAAAATACTATCGCTCAATCTCACAGGAGAAACTATATCGAGCAATCTGTTTCATACCATTAACAGTAAAACCCCGATCAATGATAAATCTATCAATTTATAATTTCAGGTAGTTAGACAATCGTAATTATCCATGCCAGGGACTTTATCTATGCTAAGGTGGCCTGGTAGATCTCCTCCGCCAACGTCAGCTTTCATCTTGCCGAATAGCGGCCTTTCCATAGTTGCATCACAGGACGGGCTACGCTTCATCGATTTCAGTAGTCGCAAATTGTTTCAGCTAAACATAGCCTGATTAATTGAAGGCACCGCTGGAACGCATTTTCCACTGTTTACCAGGAGTGAATAGCATGAGTAAAGAACACAAAAACAAACGCGATACCAAAAAGAAACCGTTACTATCGCCGAAAGAGAAAAAAGCAGCAAAACTAGCCAAAACAAAGGTCACGAGGAATGTCCTGGGGAACTGAACAGGTACTGTTCCAGCTTACCAAATAAGGCTTACTGACACTGCTTAATGCGACCTTTCGAGATTGATCGGGACCGCAAGTAACTGGTTTATAAAAACTTACTATTTCATCAGTAGGGCTACCAACCGAACGGTCGGGAGCTCGGAAAAATAGCCGACAGGCTGCTCTCCGGAACGCCGGACCGGCACATTCATTTGTATTGCGATTTTGGACGCGCTTTATCCAATTCCGAGGACAGTATACTCATTTCAATCGTGGAGCCCGTTGGCGGCAAATAGGTATGCTGTCCCCTGAATTTGGGTGGGTTAAATGGTATCCGAGTACCATTATGCTATATATCTCTTGTAGCAGAGTATTCAATCTAATTCGTAAAGTAAGGAAACAGTATTGTTGGACATCAGTAAGTTTTTCATATTTCTCACATGCCTATTAATCGTCTCGTATAACGTGCATGCCGAGGAGATTCCATTATCTGTGGTTGAAGAATGCACGACCAATGAAAGAATTTACTCCCCCACTCAAATTCGGACAAACTCGAACTTCACTAAAGAACAAAAATCAACCGCTATTTTGAAAGCTCTCGGGGTGTCAACTTCAGAGCCTAACTACGCCACACAGTAGTTCAAAGGTCAGTGGTATTATGAGCATGAATCAGAGGATGCCATATTTGCGGGTTATCAAATCAGGAGTCATTACCTTAATGTAGCAGTTACATTTAGTGACAAAGGGCTAATCACGATTATTTGCAATAGTAATAATTTGAAGCAGAAGAAAAATTCGATTCACAGGAAAGCCCCGCTTTGGAAAAATACCCTTGATTCGAGAATTAGAGCGGAGTTATCGAACTCGCAGAAAGCATCAAACTCTACAAAATCCAGCCTCAAAAGCCTTTCCTATCTCTATAAAAACGGATTCGTAACAAAGGACGAGTACGAAACGATTAAAGAACGTATTCCCACCGAGTAGATAGG
>JAOTYN010000608.1 GCA_029861825.1 Cyclobacteriaceae bacterium | reverse complement strand
TTTTTTTGCCTTTTTTCGACGTTGTCTTGGGGGTCTTTTTTTACGATCCCCTAAGATCTTTTGAAAAATGTGGTAAAGATCCCTTTGCTCCTTGTAGTCAACGCAATCCAGTGATTTCATGATCTCCGCCGATGCTAAGGGAAAGCGGGCTGCCTCTATATCATTAAATTGATCGTCTTCATTAACTTTTTGCATAAAAACAGCCCAAATAGGCAAAGCCATAGCAGCCCCTTGTCCATAGGTAATGGTTCGAAAGTGAATATTGGGATCATCACTGCCAACCCATGCTCCCGCAACCAGTTTTGGTGTTACTCCAATAAACCATCCATCCGCGTGTGACTGTGTGGTTCCAGTTTTCCCAGCCACATCGTTCTTGAGCTTATACTTACTTCGTATTCTCTGTGCGGTACCCTTGTCAACCACATTTTTCATCATTTGCACCATGGTGGTAGCGGTATGCCTCGACATGGCCCTGTTCCTTGATGAATCCTGGTAAAATTGTTCAAGCAGTTCTCCTTTGCTGTTCACTATTTTTCCCAGGTACTGTGGTTTAACGGTGTAGCCCTCACGAGCGAAGGTGCCAAATGCACCGACCATTTCATACAGTGATAGGTTGGGGGTTCCTAAGGCAATAGAAGGTACTTGCGGGATCTCATTTTCAATCCCCATGCGTTGGGCCATAGTAACTGCCCGATCAATTCTGGTTCTCTTTAATACTTTCACCGATACCGTATTAACCGAATGGGTAAGCGCCCCTTGTACGGAATAAAATCCATCGTAGTTTTCATCAGCATTACCCGGTGACCAATCATCGAAGTTTGTATAGGTAATACGCTTGGAACTGACAAAATCACAGGGCCGCACCCCACTTTCTAACGCTGCTGCATACACTATGGGTTTGAATATCGACCCCACCTGACGTTGGGTTTCTGCATTTACGTGATCGTATTTAAAATACTTGTGGTTAATTCCTCCCACCCAGGCCAGCACCGAACCATTATCCGGGTCCATGGCCATAAAGCCTGCATTTAAAAAATACAGGTAGTGCTTAACGGAATCCAGGGGTGACATTTCCACTTCCTTTTCGCCGTCCCAGGTAAAGACCTTCATGGTGTAGGGCTGCTTGAAGTTTGCTTGGATATCCGCTTCACTTAGACCTTGCGCTTTCAGTTGCCGATACCGGGGGGTCTTGCGAATAGCGTTTAACAAAGTACGCGGGTGCTTGTACCAGGGTCGGGTATTTCCCCAGTGATCATTGAAAGTTTTCTGCAATTCTGCCAAGTGCTGGCTTACCGCCTGTTCGGCATAACGCTGAAGTTTTGAGTTTAAAGTGGTATATATTTTTAGGCCATCGGTGTAAAGATTAATGGAGCTACCGTCAATATGGTTTTTCTCCTGTGCCCATTTTTGTACTTCCGCTCGTAGAAATTCCCTGAAATAGGTTGCCAGCCCTTCATTGTGGGAGCTGGGAGTGAAATCTAGTTCCATAGGCAGTAGTTTGAGGGAATCCCCTTCCACAGCTTTAATGAACTCGTACTTAGCCATTTGGCTAATAACTACATTGCGTCGGTCTATGGCCAATTCCGGATTGCGATGAGGATTGTACAAAGTAGTGGCCTTCAGCATCCCAACCAGCATAGCCGACTCCTGGATGGAAAGCCTTTCGGGTGATTTATTGAAAAACCTCCGGGAGGCAGTCTCAATGCCGTAGGAATTATATCCGAAACTTACCGTGTTCAGGTAAAGCGCCAGAATTTCGCTTTTACTGTACACCTGTTCAATTCGTCCGGCTATCACCATTTCTTTTACCTTGCTGATGGGTAGACTGAAGCGTCCATTCCCGGTTCTGGGAAAGATGTTTTTCGCCAGTTGTTGGGTTATGGTGCTGCCACCTCCTGAACTTTGGTCTTGCAGCAGGACGGTTTTAAAGGCCACCCTGAAGAGGCTCCAAAAGTCTACCCCCTGGTGCTCAAAAAACCGGACATCTTCTGTGGCAACAAGGGCTTCAATAAGATGT
>JAOTYN010000204.1 GCA_029861825.1 Cyclobacteriaceae bacterium | reverse complement strand
CCAGTTCGCCGGTCGCGTTGGCATAGATGGGGTGCAGCTTACCGAATGATTTCTCATAGATCACCAGGGCCTGTTCGAAATTGTCTTCAGATTTTTTATATGCTCCGGTCTTGCGGTAAAGCCGTCCCAAGCTAAAAAGGGAAGTGGCGTAATTGGGATGGAAGGATCCAATAGCAACTTTGCGGATTTCAATAGCATTGAGGTAAAGTTCCTCAGCTTGTGTAAAGCGGGCCTCCGATTCATAAAGCTGCCCCAGGTTTTGAATGGCTGTGGCATAATCGGGATGTTGATCGCCCAATGAGACCTTATAATTTTCAATGGCCTCCAGGTAAAGCTTTTCAGCTTTATCCATATTTCCGAGATCTTTGTAAATCCCCGCCAGGTTGATAACTGAAGCGGCGTATTCCGCGCTGTTTACTCCTAGCCGCTCCCGCTTCAGACTGATCAAATCCAAAAAAAGGGTTTCTGCTTTGGAGTAGTTTCCGCTTTCCAGATAGGCCAGCCCCAGGTCATTCATCAGCACCATATAATTGTTGCTGGTTGGACTCATGTCCTGCGCAGCTAAAGGCAGGGCTTCTTCTAAAAGGGTGATACATTTTCCCCAATCCTTGTTCCAATATTGTTCCGTACTGTCGTACAGGGTTTTCCAGCTTTGGCTATGGAGCGAAACGGAACTAAGAATAAGAACTGTTCCCAGTAAAAATTTTCTCATCGGTTGAAGAAATACAAAAAGTATGCCCACTGGCTTGAAGTTGTAAATAAATACCTATTACGGGCAATTAACAATAGGAATAACCAGAGAATATTACACACAGTAGTGATGCCCTAAATTGAGCAAAAAAGGGGTGCAATGGCTTAAAATGAAAGAATTTGAGGGTTCAAGGGTCGTTTGATACTCTGAAATCAGATAAAAACCACATCATCGAGCATTTTCTTGCCAAATTCCCTCTCAAATATGTCAAGAACCTTTAGTTTGGAAAGGGTCAGCTCCTGCTTAAGAGCAGCAGAGGTGAGCTCAACAAAAAGTTTGCCATCCTTAACGAATACCCGCTTGGTGCGCTTGGCGATAGTAGGGCCCATTAAGCGCTCCCAGGAGGAGACCAACTGGGTTGCATCGAACTTCTTTTCAATTCTATAGGTTTGTAGTAACTCGTTGAAAGACTCCGAGAAGGTAGAGAGGTTTGATTTGCGGTTACGGTTCCGTTTGTTATTCATGCCCTGCTAAGCTAGAGAAATTATATATCCCTCCCAAGATTTATTTGGGCAAAAGTCCAGGTGGTTTTACTTCGCCACTTTCTACCAGGAAGGTTCGCTGCTCGGCATCAATTTTTTCTAGAATACGAGAAGTGCGCTCTGGACGGGCATCGGTCATGAACAATTGCCCAAACACTTGCCCGGCTACCATGGTCATGAGTTTTTCAATACGCCTATCATCCAGTTTATCAAAGATGTCATCCAGCAACAGTAGGGGTTTAAATCCTTTATTGTTAGTGATTATTTCGAATTGAGCCAGTTTCAGGGCTATTACAAAACACTTTTGTTGCCCCTGCGACCCAAACTTTTTTAGGGAGTGATTTTCGATGGTAAAAACCAGGTCGTCCTTATGCACTCCCTTAGTGGAGCGTTGCAGAGCCATATCCTTCTGCAGGGCTTCCTTGAACTCGACGGCAAAGTTCTGGCTTTGCAGATGGGAGCGATAACTTATTTCAACCTGCTCCTTATGGTCCGACAACAGCGCATAATGTTTTTTGAAGATCTCCAGGAAATCTACCATGAAAGAATTTCTGCGCTCATGAATTTTGCGGCATAGCCCGATCATGGGCTCATCATAGGAGTTAACCAATAAGGCGTCGAATGGCTGGCCGCCTGCCATGTCCTTTAACAATTGATTGCGTTGTCGCAGCAGGTGCAGGTATTTCATCAGATCATCCAGATATTCCCCATCGATCTGAGCAAGTATATTGTTAAGGAATTTTCTTCGCACCTCACTCCCCTCCCGGATAAGGTCGGTATCGTAGGGAGTGATCAATACACTGGGGAAGTTCCCCACATGTTCGCTCAACTTTATATAAGGTTTTTTATCCTTTAATAAAGCCTTCTTTCCACCCGATTTAAGGCTGCATTGCAGCTGTACCTCTTTCCCGTTTTTGCAGAAGGTACCGCGTATCACAAAGAAATCCTCAAGGTGCTTAATAGCTTGCTGGTCGATGTTGCTAAAGGCGCTCTTAGTGAGGGACAAATAGTGGATAGCATCCAGCAGGTTGGTTTTTCCGCTTCCGTTGGGACCCACAATACAATTAATGTGAGGGGAAAACTCCAGGTCACACTGCTGGTAATTTTTGAAGTTGGACAAACTTATATTTTCCAGGTGCATTAATTTCCTTGTTGGTGTTTTTTGACTAATTTGCGATTCGTTTTAGAGCAAAGCATCCCCCAATCACAAAATTTCAGGGTATGGCAACCACGAGAGCAAAGTCCAAAACAAAGGTAAATTCAAAGGCTAACTTTTCAAAAGATACCTATTTGTACTGGTACGAGTCCATGCAACTTATGCGCAAATTTGAAGAAAAGGCCGGGCAATTATACGGTCAGCAGAAGATCAAGGGATTCTGCCACCTTTATATTGGACAGGAAGCTTGTGTGGCTGGAGCGGTTACTGCACTGGACAAAAATGATAAGTATATCACCGCTTACCGGGACCATGCTCACCCCATAGCTTTAGGTAGTGATCCCAAGTACATTATGGCTGAGCTATTTGCCAAATCAACTGGAATATCCAAGGGAAAGGGAGGCTCCATGCATATGTTCGATAAGGAGCATAACTTCTTTGGCGGACATGGTATTGTAGGAGGACAAATACCACTAGGTGTGGGAATTGCTTTTGCAGAGAAGTACAACAACAGCAAAAATCTGTGTGTTACCTACATGGGGGACGGAGCCGTGCGGCAAGGGGCATTTCATGAGGCCCTCAATTTGGCTATGAACTATAAATTACCGGTAATACTGGTGATCGAGAATAATGGTTATGCCATGGGTACATCGGTAGCCCGGACGTCCAATGTTACCGAACTCTACACTTTGGGAGAATCTTATGATATCCCTTCAGCACCGGTTGATGCTATGCGGGTTGAAGAGGTTCACAAAGCCATGGCTACCGCCGCCGAAAGAGCGCGCAGTGGAGGTGGACCAACCCTGCTGGAGTTCAGGACCTACCGCTACAAAGGTCATTCCATGTCCGATCCTGCCAAGTATCGCACCAAAGAAGAAGTAGCAGAATACAAAGGTCAAGATCCTATTGAACAGGTTCGTGCCACTATACTATCCAAGAAAATGGCCTCGGCGTCCAAACTTGAGGAGATAGACAAGAAGATAAAGCAACAAGTAACTGAAGCCGTGGAGTTTGCCGAACAGTCTCCTTATCCGGACCCTTCCGAAGCATTTAAGGATGTCTACGTACAGACGGATTATCCTTTCCTTAAGGAATAAATTCCATTTAGGTTTTAAATAAGCTGAAAACTATTAAATTTGCAACCCAAAAAATTTCGTAATGGCGAGTCGCAGATATAAGGTTAAAAAATCAGCACAAACAGCTCAAAAGGATGTAGCCAAAGACTTTATAGAAAGTTCGGAGGTACTAGCCGAACAGTTATCCAAAACAGAGGATTTTATTCAGAAAAATAAGAACCTGGTTTTGGGCGTACTGGCCGCAGTATTGCTGGTTGTAGGAGGCTATTTAGGTTATCGGTATTATATACAGGGGCAAAATGAGATCGCCCAGAAAGATATGTTCCAAGCCATATTTTACTTTGAGCAGGACAGTTTGGATAAAGCACTGAACGGTGATGGCCTAAATTTTGGAATGTTGCAGATAATTGAGGACTACGGAGCTACTAAAGCTGGGAATATAGCGCGATTCTACGCTGGGGTCAGCTATTTGAAAAAGGGTGAGTTCCAGACCGCGATTGAATACCTGGATGATTTCAGCTCATCGGACCTTATCGTGCAAGCCCGGGCCTATTCACTTATCGGTGATGCTTATATGGAATTAGGCAACTATAGCGATGCCGCTAGTAATTACGAAAAAGCCGCTAGCCATAAGTCCAATAAAGAGTTTACCCCACAGTATCTTTTCAAAGCTGCTTTGGCTTATGAAAAGCAGTCCAACTATCAGGCTGCAATAGACAATTATCAGCAAGTGATTGACGAATATTTTGGGTCCGCGCAATATCAAGATGCCAGGAAACACAAAGCAAGGTTAGAAGCATTGGCCTCTCCTTAGGCAAACAACAGAAGAAATTGTAATTAGGGACGAGGCCAAAGGTCTGGTCCTTTTTTTATTTTAACTACAGATACTATGTCATCAGCAGATAAAAATCTTAGCACCTACAGCGAACTTAACTTGCAGAACGTACATGAAAAACGTTTTGGAATCGTGGTTTCCGAATGGAATAATTCCGTAACAGATTCTTTGTATGCAGGGGCCCTGGAAACGCTGCAAGCTCATGGAGCACGGCGGGAGCATATTTCTACCCTACAGGTTCCCGGAAGCTTCGAGCTCACCTTGGGCGCACAACGTTTGGCCCAGCAGGAAGAAATTGATGCCGTAATTTGCCTGGGTTGTGTCATACAGGGAGAAACCCGACATTTTGAATTCATCTGTAATGCGGTTGCCCATGGGCTAACAGATGTAAGTTTGAAATTCAACAAGCCAGTGGTCTTTGGGGTACTCACTCCGGATACTTATCAACAAGCTTTGGATCGCGCGGGAGGAAAGCATGGCAACAAAGGAGATGAGGCGGCTATTACCGCTATCAAAATGTTATACCAGTCATGACAAAACTCAAAGTCCTTAAGTTTGGAGGGACCTCGGTGGGTGCTCCGGAGCGTCTACGCCAGGTTGTCAAGCTGATCACTACCGATCCTCAGCCAAAGATAGTAGTACTTTCAGCACTTTCAGGAACTACCAATAGTTTGGTGGCTCTTGGTCAGTCCTGGAAAGCAGCGGACCACCAGTTGGTGAAGCACCAGGTCGAAGTATTGTATGACCATTACCGGAGTTTTGTAAATGAGTTATTTGCTCAACAAAAAAATGAGGCCCGTAACCTGATCGATGACCATTTTGAGCACATGAGGACGCTGACCGCGGTGTCATTCAATCGAGCGAGTAACCGCGAATTATTGGCTCAAGGTGAATTGATATCTACCAGGTTGTTCCATTTGTTACTTCAGGAGAGTGATGTTGAATCCCAGTTGATACCCGCATTGGAGGTGGTATCTCTGGACGAAAATGGTGAACCGCATCTGGAAAAGATCAGGGTTAATCTCAGATCATTCCTGCATGACCAGAAAAGTAGTCTTTTTATTACACAGGGGTTTATTTGTCGCAATCATGAAGGAGAGATCGATAATCTCAAAAGGGGTGGAAGTGATTTTACGGCCTCTTTATTGGGAGCAGCAGTGGAGGCTGAAGCCATTGAAATATGGACGGATATCGATGGTATGCATAATAATGACCCCCGAATTGTGCCCAATACCTTTCCCATAGAGTCGCTGTCATTCGATGAAGCCGCGGAGCTGGCCTATTTCGGGGCCAAGATCCTGCACCCAAACACTATTTGGCCCGCTCAAAAATACAATATACCGGTGAAGCTCTTGAATACCATGGTGCCACAAGCAAAGGGCACGGTGATTTCCGGTAAACGAAGTCCCGGGTCCGTAAAAGCCATTGCCGCAAAGGACGGGATCATGGCCATTAAGATCAAATCCAGTCGTATGCTTTTGGCCTATGGTTTTCTGCGAAAGATCTTTGAGATCTTTGAACATTTCAAGGTTCCTATTGATATGATCACGACCTCTGAGGTGGCAGTGTCTCTAACCATCGATGACGACGAGCATTTAACTGCCATTGTTCAGGCGTTGGAGCAGTATGGCGAAGTGGCCGTCGACCAAGAAATGTCCATTGTTTGCATTGTTGGTGATTTAGTGGTGGATCAAAAGGGTTTACTGAATACGGTCTTTCGAGCCATTGGAGATAAGTCTATCCGCATGATCTCCTATGGTGGCAGTCGCAACAATATCAGCTTACTAATACCCACAGCGCTCAAATCCGAAGTATTGCTCTCATTAAACGATACCATTTTTAAGCAGCTGGTTTCCCAGAAGTCCCAGTGAGGCCTTTTTAAAAGGAATATTTTTCAATCTGGACTTAGTTCTCTATATTGAAAGGCTTATAGACCGATCTGGCCGGAGTTTCCCCGAGGATAAACGAGATTAGTATGACCGCCATCATTATTGGAGTATTCATTATTGGATATCTAACCATCACCCTTGAACACCCCTTAAAATTAGACAAGACTGTACCAGCACTAATAATGGCTTCTTTGATGTGGGCTGTTTTAGCGGTGGCTTTCAATAACGGTTTGTTATCAGTAGTTGACTCTCATAATCACTTGTTTGATGCTTCCGGTGGATATACTGAGGAGATGGAAGAAGGTTTTGTCAACACGTTGCTTCATCATCTGGGCAAGACTGCTGAGATTTTGGTGTTCCTTATTGGTGCCATGACCATTGTGGAGATCATCGATTTGCACCGTGGCTTCGAAATACTAAAAAATTGGGTCAATACACGCAACAGAGTAAAACTTCTCTGGATCATCTGTACCCTGGCATTCATCTTATCAGCAATTATTGACAACCTTACAGCGACTATCGTATTGATAACCCTGCTTAGAAAGATCATTACTGACAAGAAGAATCGTTTGTGGTATGCTGCTATGATCGTGATAGCTGCTAATGCCGGCGGCGCCTGGTCTCCCATTGGGGATGTTACCACTACTATGCTGTGGATAGGTAAGAAAGTGACCACTGTCGGCCTCATAACCAAACTGATAATACCCTCGATCGTTTGTATGGTGATTCCCACATTTGTGGCCAGCCTTTTGCCCGCTTTCAAGGGTGAGATTGAGGTTGATGCCACCGAGAACAAAGACATGCGGCAACTGCTAAGCAGTAAAACCATGTTGTTCCTGGGCCTGGGGGCTATCGTGTCCGTACCTATATTTAAAACAGTAACCCACCTTCCACCATATCTGGGCATGATGTTGGCGCTGGGAGTGGTGTGGTTGGTATCCGAATATATTCATCCGGAGGAGGATTTTACTGAGGAACGCAAGGAGCAGTACCTGACTCATCATGCCTTATCCAGAATTGAAATGTCCAGTATCTTATTCTTCCTGGGCATCTTAATGGCGGTAGGTGCTCTGGAGTCCTTAGTGGTTGGGGGTGTGGGTACTCTGAGGTACTTAGCTGAGGGACTGGACGCTGCTATTCCCAATCAAAATGTGGTGATCATGATGCTGGGGGCATTTTCAGCGGTGATCGATAATGTGCCTTTAGTAGCGGCTTCCATGGGCATGTATCACTTCCCGGTTGACGACTACTTGTGGCATTTCATTGCTTATGCGGCAGGTACTGGTGGAAGTATGCTCATTATAGGAAGCGCGGCCGGGGTAGC
>JAOTYN010000203.1 GCA_029861825.1 Cyclobacteriaceae bacterium | reverse complement strand
TCCTATTCAATCATTTCGCCAAAGGCGGTGCGGTAAGCAAATCAGAATTGTCTTTAAGCTTCAAAAAGAAAATGCAACCGCACGATGAAGTGATCAAAGTGAATCCGCAGGAATTCTCGGTGGCATTCAATACCGATAATAAGGCTTATACCGTGGAAGGAAATGACCTTATCTCTTTCACATCCATGGCTATGGCTGAAGACTATATGCAACAGCAAATAAACAAAGATCCCAATCTGGCAGGCGGTCTGCATGTAATCCCTAATACTGATTTAAATCAAGTCGCATGAATGACCTAGCCACATACACGTTCATACCCTGGGTTCGACAAGGGTTAGCGAATCAGATCACCGGCAGTTCAGGATCTAGAGCTACTATTCCCATTGACCTTACTATTGAAGGCACTAACCTGGGTGGCGATGTCATTACTTTGCCGCCTCTGCATAAGGACATAGAAATTTATGGTCCCGGTGATCTCATAGGACTAGACAGCAAGGCCATAATCAAAGTAGAACCGGAGCCTAATATCACCAATTTCGAACCCAATTATTTGCCTTATATAGACTTTTATGATGAGGATCTTCCTTGGCGTTATTCACCGGTAACTCCTGATGGACACAAGTTGCAGCCCTGGATCATGTTAATTGTACTAAAGGAGAATGAATTTAAAGAAGGAAAGAACATAAAAGACCGACCACTACCCTATATTGAGTTATCAGGAGATCCCGTGCTGCCTCCCTCAAATCAACTTTGGGCCTGGGCTCATGTACATATAAACCAGAGTTTGATTGAAGATGAAGAGGTGTTCGTTTCAGAAAATATGAACGCCATACAGTCGAAGTTGGCTGAATTGCTTACCCGCGATCCGGATATGGGCTACTCCCGAATTATCTGCCCCAGACGACTTGAAGATAATGAAGCTTACCACGCCTTCTTGGTACCTACTTACGAATCGGGAATTTTAGCAGGATCGGGTCAGGATCCTACTACCGTGGCTGCTTCGGATCTGGCCTGGACGGATTCTGTCATACCCACCTCACTGCCGTATTATCATCGGTGGTACTTTCGAACAGGAACCGTAGGCGATTTTGAGTACCTGGTACGATTGCTGGAACCTAAACCTATTGACAGTAGGGTAGGGAACAGGGATATGGATGTTCAACGTCCTGGGGTAAATATAAAAGGAATTGTAGATGCACCTACTGCCACAGATGAACAAAAACTGCACGGAGTGTTGAAGTTGGGCGGTGCCCTGAGAGTCCCGGACATATTTTATACACCGGAAGAATTTGAAATTGTTGAAAAATATAGGAATTGGGCTACCCTAAACAAAACTCAGCCTTACCCGCATGATTTCCAAAGTGGGTTGGCTTCATTTATTAACCTGGCAGATGGCTATGAGGAGTCAAGCGCCGCTGATACCAATGCTTCGGCCGGCATCGATGAGACTATATCTATATCGGATCCTCAAAAAGAATTTGATATAGGTCAAAATCCAGACCCTCTGATCACTTCACCCCTTTACGGAAGATGGCATGCGTTGACGAAACGACTGTTGAAACAGCGGGATGGTAGCGATGTAAATCCCGACGATAATTGGATTCATGAACTAAATCTGGATCCCAGGTGGAGAGTGGCTGCTGGATTCGGAACTAAAGTAATCCAAGACAATCAGGAAAGCTATATGAAATTTGCCTGGGATCAGGTTGGGGAGGTGCTTGAAGCGAATCAAAAGATCCGGGAGGCGCAGTTTGCCAAGGAGGCTGCTTGGATTTGGCATCAGGTGCACATGAAACAAGTACAGGAAACCACACCGGAAAAATGGCTTTCGCTTGCGGCCCCGTTGCAAACAAGAGTAATCAATCAAGGCTTTACGGTTTTTCATGAGGTGAATCAAAGTAAGGTGCCCAGGACCTTGTTTAGTGCTTCGGTTCGAAAGATGCTTCGACCCAGAGGCAAGATCATGAAAAAAGTTGCCTTAAATGGTGCTGTAAATGCTAATAATCTAATTCAAAGAGTTAATGAAGGTAAAGTGAGTGCTGCTCCGCCTCGCGTAACCCCGCCCCATATTCGTACCCTGAAAGACTATGTAGATCAGGTAGAACCTAAGAATATTCCGGGATTCTTAAAAAATTGGCTGCGAAAGCATCCCTGGATTAAATGGATATTGTTGGTATTGATAGTAATACTTTTAGTATCTATAGTCTTATCAACATCTTCAGCTTTTGTAGCCTTTGCCCTAGCTGCAGTTGGGATTCTGGCTTTTATTGCATGGCGCTTATTCACTTGGGAGCGCCAGCTAACAGCCGTAGACAGGTTATTAGAACAAAATCAAACTCCGGAATCGGTGGCCGATCTTCCTGGAAACTCAAATTTCACCGTTACTCGTGCGGGCGAAAGCATTCCTACCAGAAGGGCGGGTGCGGACAGTCCGGAAGCCATTCGATTTAAATCTGCTCTGAAGGACCTTTACCAGGTGTTGCAAAACTCTGCTAGCATCGGCGCAACTCCCGTGAAACCCCCATTAGAGCTAACTACCATAAGCCAAGTGATGTTTGAGAAGCTGTCACCGGAACTTACCATTCCCAATTGGATCAAAGGAAGCATAAGCATTCCCGGGAGAATTTTCGATTTACTTCCTGAAAAATTTGTGGAGGCCATGGCTTATCCGCGTATCGATCTCCCCATGTTCAAGCCCCTGGCTGAAACCTCCACGGAAATGTTCTTACCTAACATGCAATTCATTGAACAAAACAGTATTTCATTGCTGGAGACTAATCAAAAGTTTATTGAGTCATACATGGTGGGCTTGAACCACGAATTTGCCAGAGAACTATTATGGAGAGAGTATCCTAGCGACCAGCGAGGAAGTTATTTTCGACAGTTCTGGGATGTTAAAAGTTTCATCGATAATGAATCTTCCACAGCAGACGAGCTTAGAGAAAAATTATATGATTGTCCTGAATACCATTTGTGGTCCAAATTCTCAGATCTCGGTGATCATGACCATCGCGAAAAGCCCGGCGAAAATGAAGAGGAAGTGGTTCTGGTCATCCGGGGTGAGCTTTTAAAGAAATATCCCAACGCCGTGATCTATGCCCACAAAGCGGTTTGGAGGGATAAAGATGGTAAGCCTATTCTGGATTCATCATCTGGTCAAGAAATTGATCGTACTCGAGAAAGAGACCTAAAACCATTACCGGAAGGAGCTACCGGGGTTCCAGATCCGGAGATCATTCTTTCTCCACTATATGAAGCAAAGGTTGAGCCGGACATTTATTTCTTTGGTTTTGACTTAACCGTTTGCAAGGCCAAGGGAGGTACTGGATCCTCCGAGGATCCCGTCGATGAAAGATGTGCCAGCGAAGGAGTAACCTGGGATGACCCTGGCTGGTTTTTTGTGATCAAAGAACGACCAGGAGAACCACGATTTGGACTTGATGTTGGGAATGGCGACTCCGATACTTCAGAGGTAAAAACATGGAGTGATCTCAGTTGGGACCATATCCAACCGCCGGTGGCGGAGGGTGCTTTTATACGCATGCCCAATGTCAGCCAACAAATCAATCTTAATCCATTGGCCAGTGATGGAACTGAAGTGGAAAAAGAGCAGCAGAAGAGCGAGGATGAAAATATTAATTGGAACCTAGTTATGAGTTCAGCGGAACTGGCCTACATATTATATCAGGTGCCAGTCCTGGTGGGAGTACATGCTACAGAAATGCTTCCCAAAGTTTAATTATATAAAGAAAAGAGGAAATGCCGGACTTTAATGCAATAAAAGCTCAGGTTAACGAGAGTCGAGAAGCACTCAACTCTGAAAAGAAGAAGGTATTTCTGGCCAGGGAAAAAATTCAGAGAGTTAAAAGGATTAAAGGCCAGATATTGCGTTCTAAGGGAAAAAACAGTGAACAATACCGGATATTAGAAGAGAATGAACGTGATCTTAAGCAGAGCTTGGCTTCCCGTAAGCAGCGTCTGTCCGGTTTACTTCAGAATCATTCCGGATTATATGAAGCTTTTGGTCAGTTTACAGATCCCCGACAAAACCTTGAACAATTCTCCAATGAATATCCTATTCTGCTTTTTCCGCTACGTCTTGAAACCCGTTTTAAAAAGATTACCGAAAATGGGGTCGTCAAGCACCAACTCTGGGTAAGAGTATTCCCAGATGAGTGCTCTGTGGATACTTTTGACGATGTCCCTTCGGAAGCGGAAATCATAAAAGTGCAAAACTATTGGATCGACCTTTGGAAAACAGGGGTAGCCTCAGCACCGGATCTGCAGCCATTTGTAATCAATAAGAATAAGGGTGCTTGGAAAGCCCTCATGGGCAATCATAACCCCGGGCGTGCCTATTGGTTAACTCAGATCTATGGTCCTTTGAACGAGTCCGATATTCCTACACGAATGAATGAATCGGATCTTATCTGGATTATTGCCGCCGAAAATCCGCCCACTTCAGCAAACCAATCTGCCATTATTACCTATTGGAGATCCTTTTTTGCAGCAGCTGGTGACCCCACAAAGCTGCAGACCGCGTTCGATGCCTTAAAAACAACCCTGGCTGCTGATGATGCAACTACGGCCAGTGTTATTCGGGAATTTACCCCCGTCAATATCTCAGACCCTCCGGCGGATGAAGCTGGGGAGGTAATTGTGGCTTTTCTCAATTTTCCACCAGCTGAAGACGTTGATGCAAAACTCAACTCCTGGTCGGGAGCGGCACGCGTTACCACGCTCCCTGAGCGCCTGGTATTAATTGGACTGGAAAAGGACAATCCCACTCCCGTTATCAACCAATTGGGAAATCCTATTCCTGATCCATTAATAGTAGGACCTGATCCGGGCGAAGATATCGATGAGGTTCTAAAAACAGTTCATGGTGACAGTTTTGAAGATTTACCTGATGAGGAGAAGGCCTCCAAGTATATGGAGTACCTATCGGCACAATCTGAAACCAGTTGGCTTTTTGATTTTGAGGAGGCCATCAATATCGGGTTGGGGTTTAAGGTGGATCTTCAGGAGCATCAATATGAAAATGGGTTGCAAAAGCTTTACGTATTGGGGGTTAGACTGAGTGCGGATGAAAATGAAGCTCAGAAATTACTGGAAAATCTTTTGAAAAATCATCATTTCGGAGATACTGGCTTTTCCATCCTGCCGCAGGGAACGCCTACTAATAACACCGAAGATAGCGCATCGTCGTACTCCGAACGCGAAGACGCTGATGAAGCATTTGATCGGTATTTTTCAACCACTCCCCCGGAGGATCCCAGCGATGATGCATTAAAATGTGATGGCAAATGGTTAGCAGAATTATTGGGAATAAGTACTATCGATTCCACCTTAAAGCTCAGTGAATATTATTATCATAAAGATCAGTGTGAGTCCCGGGCTATGAACACGGCCCTATGGAACGCCACTCTGGGTTATTTCATGGAAAGCATGCTTACCCCGGTTTTCGATGATGATCAAATTGAATTTACTCGATGGTTCCTGATCAATCATGTCAGTGGTAGGGGACGAATACCGGCCATCCGTATTGGAGATCAACCTTATGGGATCTTGCCGGTGTCTACCGTTTCCAGTCTTCCCTGGATGAAAGACAGAAATTCGAGTTTTGCGGAAATATATTCCCATCAATTTCCATTCTTTCAAAAATTATCAGTGTTGCTTTCAAAGATCAGGGAAACCTGGGATGACCTGTTGGAAGCTGTAGCTTATGTAGGTAAAAATGGAGAAGATGGGCATCAGATTATATTACAGGCACTAGGGCTGCATGCTTCTTCTGTGGAATTCGATCAGAGATATGCTGAAAGTTTTGAACAACTTTATAATACTTCCATCCTTACTGGAATCAATCCGGGATCATTAAGCGTGTGGACAGAAATTTTTTATAAACTCGGTGGGATTTTGTTGTTACAACAGCTGGGGTACGCACATGATTTTGAAGCCAACCCACAAATACCGATTCTCGAGAAGTTTTTTTTCACCAAAGAAAATGATGTCAATAGACCCCTGATAGATGACCAACCGCTTTCAGAGGAGAAAAAAATCCGCGCTTATACTGATCCCGGAGAGAACTACATTGAATGGCTCATTGAACAAGCCCTGAAAGATCATCGAAACCTTAAGGATCAAAAGGGCTTTACAGACGACAAAGCTCCAAATGCCTTACTATATGGAATGCTGCGTCATGCGCTCAACTTAGAATACTCAAACTCCGGCCTACGCCTGTACCAACAGGCAGGTATTATGAACGCCGCAAGCGTAAGTGAGGCCCGGATCGACGCTCCTTTTATTGGGATTTCATCGGAGCCGCAGGCTTTTGAAAGCAAATGGGACTATTTATACCGCAGGGAACCTCAGATATCACATAGCAACGATCTATTGGTTGATCATATTACTGAGAAATTAAAGGCTGCGGTGCCTACAGCGGGCCTGGAACATCTTAATGAATTGATTGACGCCTTAGATCATTTAAAGGACAGGCCTACGGCATCGCTGGAACGCGCTTTTGTAGAGCACCTTGACTGCTGTACCTATCGCCTGGATGCCTGGTTGCTGGGCCTGGTAAATCTGCAACTGTATCATATGCGCTACGGAACAACTGAAGCGCCGAAGCAAGGCATTTATCTCGGGGCCTACGGCTGGGTAGAGGACCTTAAACCTGATCATAAGCAATTTGAGCCCGTCGAGTTTACCGATGATGAGTTAAGAAATACTTTCAATCCAGATGGAACCTTGACCATTAATCGAGATGATACCAACTATGGATACATCCATGCTCCCTCAATAAGTCACGCACAAACTGCATCAGTTTTAAGAAATGCCTACAAAAGCACCGCTTCCGAGGAGAATGCGGAGATCTATAAGATCAATCTCTCCTCGGAGCGCGTCAGGTTAGCGCTGTCCATGGTAGAAGGTCTGCAGCAAGGACAAAGTTTGGGTGCCTTATTGGGTTACCAGCTGGAAAGAGGTTTACATGATAATACCAATCTGGAGCTGGATGTCTTTATTTATGAACTTAGGAAGATATTTCCCTTGAGATCTAACCGGCAGCAGGGGACTCAAATCTCCGAGGATAGGGTCACTGAAAATGACGACGAATCTACCAGGTATCCGGAAGAAGAGGCGGAATTTGAAGAAGAAAATGCAGTAACCAAAATAGAAGCGCGCAATGTAGTAGATGGTCTGGCATTGCTGGAACATATCAAAACCAATGGGCAGGAGAACTATCCGTTTGGCATTCCGGTGGGCAAAGGCCCCGGAAAACTAATGGCGGCTCCGGGCCCGGAAGGAGATGCTATAGATGCTGAAGTACAAAGATTAATGAATATCCGGGATGCCGTGGCGGATCTGGCCATGGCTGAGAGTGTGCACCAGGTAGTACAGGGGAATTATGAGCGGGCTTCCGGTGCTCTGGATACTTATAGTAAAGGGAATTATCCACAAACTCCAGATGTAATTCAATCACCAGGCAGCGGCATAACTTTAAATCATCGTTTCGGCATTC
>JAOTYN010000202.1 GCA_029861825.1 Cyclobacteriaceae bacterium | reverse complement strand
GATGCATAAAACGAAGCCAAGGGATCCAGAGGTTCCACCGGAACGTCACTGCCATTCACTACCACGGCGCCTGACTTTAAAAGCTTCTGCCACACATAGGCTCCCTCTTCAATGCGCTCCAAGCCTAAGCGGTCAATTGCCCAAGGTCGGTCGGATGACATATGTATCCCCTGCATGGCGGCGATAACCCCCATTTCTGCAAATCTGGGAATATCTTGTAGGTTAATATGTTGGGCATGCTCGATGCGAAATCTTGAATCCTGGGCAGCTTGGGGGTTAGCTTCAAAGGCCAATTGATATTGATCCAGCACTTCTTGGTTGGCACGATCGCCAATAGCGTGTGAGCAAACCTGAAACCCGTGCTCAAGGGCATCGTTGGATAGCTGGAACAAGGTTTCGATGGGGGTAGTTTCATGGCCACGGTGACCTGGGCGATCACTGTAGTCTTCCAGAAGCCAGGCTCCTCTTGAGCCCAGGGCTCCATCCATGTACATCTTAATAGAACGCACCGTCAAATGATGGTTGCCATAACCGATTTCCGGTCCAGTACCGTACCAATTTTGCAATAAGGTAGAGTCACGACCACTTAGCATAACCCATAGCCGTACCTTTAACTGTTCCCGGTCAATGGCACTTTTATAAAGATCGATGGTCTTTTGGTCAACACCAGCGTCGTGAAAACTGGTGATGCCATGCCGCAGACACTCCTCCACCGCCAGAATTAAGGCCTGCTGGTCCTTTTCGGAAGTGGTCTCCGGAATATGTGTGGTAATTAGGGTCATGGCCCTTTCGTTAAATATTCCCGTGGGGTTTCCAAAGGGATCCCGGATGATTTCGCCCCCTTCTCCCAGTTCCACGGGCATTTCTTCCAGTTGTATATTTTTAACGCCTGCAATCTCCATGGCCTTGGCATTGGCGAAACCGGCATGCCCACTAGCATGCCGAAGGTACACGGGATTGTCAGGAGAGACCGCACTTAGTTGATTATGTGTTTGGAATCCCTTTACTAGAGTGTCGGGTTGCACAATCCATTTGCTTTGATGCCATCCTCTGCCCAGGATCCATTCTCCGGGTTCACTTTGTTCCACAGCATCTGCCACAGCGTCTACCAGCTGTTGATAACTAGTAACTTCCCGTAGGTCCAATTCCAGCTTGTTGTAGCCCATACCCATGAAATGACCATGACCTTCGATCCATCCCGGGGTGAGTGTCTGCCCCTGAAGGTCAAGCACCTGAGTAGAGGTTGCAATACGGGCTTTGAGATTCTCGAAACCCCCTACATAAACAATACGGTCATCGATCACTCCTACTGCCTCTACCACGGGATTCTGGGAATCAACAGAATAAATTGTTCCGTTGTGGATAACCAGATCCACCGGTTGAGGCTTGGAACAACTTATCAATCCTACCACCGCCAGCAACCATAGGCGCCTGAATAATACTAATACCATATGCAGAATAATTTTTGTGGTTAGTAACCTAATTATTTTCCGTGAATATCCATAATCATGTCAACTGTCAGCCGGGTGAAATCATCTACTATTAGGTCTGCTGCGCGAAGATCCTGATTGCCGGAATTAGGATTTTGGTACCCTATGCAAAACATCCCCGCACTTTTGGCAGCACTGACCCCGTGTCTGGAGTCCTCAATTACTACACACTCCTGGGGATGATTCCCGGTTAACTTCGCCGCTTCAATGAATATCTGGGGGTGTGGTTTAGACCATTCCAGGTCGGCACCGCTAATGCGATTAGGAAACATCCGATCAAGTTGGAACAGGTCCAATACCAAGGAAATACTTTCCATGGACGATGAAGAAGCCAATAACAGGTTCAAAGACTCATTATGAAGTTCGCCGATTAAATCGTCTACCCCGGAAATGGCTTTTAGCCCCGACAAGCTTCTTAACTTTAGGTGGTACTCTTGCTTGTCAAGGGCCAGGATCTCTTCAACAGAAACTCCCAGATCGAATTTTTGGATCAATTCCTGCCACATATTTTTGGACGATCTGCCGATATAGCTCAGATATTCGTCTTGACTAATAGCGATTCCAAAACGAGAGAATAAGCTGTTTTGGATTTCCATATGGATAGGTTCACTATCAATAATTACACCATCCATATCGAACACTACGGTTTTTATCATTATTTCCTAGGCCCAGAGGTTTGTAATATTTAGGGGAAAAAAGCCCTTTTTACCGCCGCTAAAAATAGTAAATTTATACTAGTAAAGACTTTCTATAGCAAAAATGAAATCCCGGGGGCGTTTGTTCGTTCTATACCCACGTGAATATGAAATATATTATTAGATGCTGGCTTTTTACTCTAAGCTTTAATCTGGCGGCCCAGAACGATTCCCCTAATGCCCTTTTTGTGCAGCTTGAGCCAGGGGTAACCCTGGAAGTTGTGGACTGGGGAGGTGAAGGCCAACCCATTTTGTTCTTAGCCGGATTAGGTAATACCGCACACGTATATGATAACTTTGCACATCATTTTACCGATCATTACAAAGTATACGGTCTCACCCGTCGAGGTTACGGTGCTTCCAGCCAGCCGAAGTACGGATACGATATTCCCACTTTGGCCCAGGACATAAAAGGGGTATTGGACAGTTTGGGGATTTCTAAGATATCACTGATCGGACATAGTATTGCCGGTGATGAGTTAACGGAATTTGCCCGAAAATATCCGGAACGTGTAGATAAGCTTATCTACCTGGATGCCGCTTACGACCGATCCAATTTTGTGGATCTTATGCAGAAAGCGCCCTATCCTCCGCAAGCGCAACCCATAATGTCTGCTGCCGACTCCAGCTCGTCGCTACAAGTAAGCGCTTATTTGTCCAGGATTTTTGGAATGGATTATCCGGAATCGGAAGTGTTGGCCACCAGGGTATTTGGTAGTGAGGGTAAACTGGAGGGTGCGGTTACACCCGACCGTATAGGGATCAAAATAATATTGGGGCTTCAACCTCCAGCCTACCAAGAGGTAAAGAGTCCCGCCCTAGGTATTTTCGCGGTATTCAATCATGTGAATGAACTGTTTCCCAACTATGAAATATTTGACCACAACAATAAACTGATGGCCCACCAAGCCATGGAAGTCCTTCGCCCATACCTCCTGGACCAGATCCAAATATTCATGGATCAAGTACCAAACGGACAAGTTGTACAATTCAGCGGAGCCGACCATTTCATATTCCTGACCCATGAAAGAGAAGTAGTTGCGGAAATGCTGAAATTTTTAGACAAGCCGTAAATTCAGGTTTTTATAAGAAAAAATTGAATTTTTTTAAGATGCAGCGTTTTGGTCAAAGGGGGTTCTGTATCAATAACTTACCTGCCATTACTTAGATTATAACTTCTAAATCAGCTAAAAACGGCATAAACTTTATCCCTCAAAATTTCGTTTTCTAGGGTGAAAACCATTTGTAAAGAATGTCAACTACAGAATTGAAAGTACAGATCTTCGAATCCCTTGATGGGTTGGACCAACTGCAATCTGAGCAGGTCCTGGCCTATATTCGATCTATCTTGAGTTCAAGACATGACGAAGAGGACTATGCCAATTTCAAAAGGCGAGCAATGAGTGAGATCAAACGTGCTTTGAATCACAATAGAGGTCCTCAGGCTGCCTAGGACTTTTAAGGTTCAACCGCTACGTTAAAATGGCTACGCTATCATTTTTGCCAGCGTAACGGAGGAATCTTCTGACCCTTTTCACTACTATCCACCAACTGATTGAATCGACTGATCTTAGTTTCAGAACGTTTGGCACTCATCACCCACCAGGTACATTGTCTGCGATAGGAAGGTGAGCGTCCCTGAAAATCCGCCCAGGCTTTTTTTCTTTTTCTAAAGCGTTCTAATAACTCTGGTTCGAATTGAATTTCCTGCTTTTGTTCGTAGGCGGTTTGCATACTATTCCTTTCCTTTCTTTTGGTAAAGGCTTCCAGACCTGCCTTTCTGATGAGTCCTGCTTTTTTTAGTTCTGCGATCTTGTTGATGTTGACGGCACTCCAATGACTGCCCGGTTTACGGGGGGTGAATCGAATTTTATAACTGATCTCATCAATACTTTTACGAAGACCATCTATCCAGCCGTAACACAAGGCCTGGTCAACCGATTCGGACCAAGTGATGGAGGCTCGACGACTGGCTTTCTTATAGAACCCAATCCATTGATGGTCCAAATTTTTATGATGCTCTTTTAGCCATTGCCGAAAAGCTTTTGGGGTTTCGAAAAAAAGTATCGATTCGTTCATGGCTATGGTTTAGTTCTTATACAGGTCCAGAAGTGCCAACAGTTTATCAATGTGCTTTTCTTCAGTGGTATAGTTGGTAATACAAGCACGCAGGGTCGGCCTTCCGTTAACCGGATACTGAGAAATCCAGGCCTGACCACTATTTACAATACGTTGACAAAGCTCGGTGAGGTCCAATTCATGGTCTGGCCTAAAGCAAACTATTGGCAAGAAGGTATGGTTTTCCACCGTCCATCCTCTTTTCTCCACCTGCCGGCGAAGATACTCCCCTAGGCCTATGGTACGATCAATCATATTTTCGAAACCCCTCCAACCGTAGGTGAGCAAGGCCAAATAGAATTTCAAGCCAATGAATCGACGTGACCACTGTATGCTGTGGGTAAAGGGATCAACTACTGCCATTTGAACTGCGTCTTTAGGCATGTATTCGGTAGTGGTTCTGAAGGTTTGACTGAGGATCCGGGTATGCCGGGTAATAAAAACACTACAACCCATAGGAACTGATAGCCACTTATGAACATCGAAGGTTAAGGAATGGCTGTTTTCAATACCTGCTAAATGATGTTTATGGGAATTACTGATGATTGCGGCTCCTCCATAAGCCGCATCTACGTGCAACCATAAGCCATAGTTATCCACAATGTTATGGATCTCCGGCAAAGAGTCCAGGCTGCCGGCACCAGTAGTGCCGGCCGTTGCTACAATCATTAGTGGAGCCTTTTGATGCGCTAGATCTTCTTCAATGGCTGTTTTCAGGGCGTCAACATCCATTCTCAGAAAGTTATCCACAGGAATTGTTTTTAAGGCATCACTGCCTAATCCGCTTGATCGGGCAGCTTTCAGCAGGGAATGATGTGCTTCCGAGGAACAGTAAATTACTGGTGCCTGATCAATTCCTTGAATTCCCGATTGGGCATATTGGGGAAAATGATGATTTAAAGCACACAGCAGGGCGGTTTGATTGGCTTCTGCACCTCCGGTGGCGAATACACCATCGGCTGCAGGGTAACCAAACTTATGGGCTAGGGCGGCCACCAGGTGATTTTCCACTTCCGAACAAAATGGCGCATGACTCCAGGCCGCCATTTGCGGATTGAAGCAGGCAGTAATGGTATCGGCTAAAATAGCAGGGAAATTTGCCCGCGGATTGAAGAGGCCATAGTAACTGGGATGCGGGGTATGCACTATATATTCCTGCATTCCCTTTAATACGTGTTCAATAGCCTCAGCCGCATTAAGCCCGTCATCAAGAGGCATTTTCCCAATGAAATTTTGTATGGCGGCTCGATCAAGTTCCGGGGCAACCCGGTAGTCCTCCGTATGGTCCAGATAGTGATCTACCACCTGAAGCAACTGTTTCCACAGTTCGGCTCTTTGGGACTTATCAAAATCCATCACTTGGTTTTAGTCAATTCTTTAAGCGGATTTTCCTGATAACCCAGTTCACTCCAGGTGGAGACGGCCTTAACATCGGATATATCCAGATCAATTAGGGCGCTTTTATGCAAGGTAGCTATTTGAGCCCCTCCAGGTAAAGTGATCCATTCCTCCCAACTGAATTCCATTCCTCCCACAGGCAGTATGTCAACCCACATTTTCCAGGCCACCGGACGGTTATTATCATCTAATATCCATACGTAACTATCTCCGGGAGTACTGCCCCCGCTGCTGTAATGGATCTTAAGACCTTCCCGTCCATCTTTAAAGGTAACAATGCTGCGACTGGTGCCCGGGTCGAAAGCCTTAACTACGGCGTTTAGCCAGAAACTGTCATTATTAAAGTAATCCCAGGCTTCCTTTATTTTTCCGGAAGCTTCAGGTCCTTCCATTAGCTGATCATTTTCGTAGGCTGTCCCGGTTGCACTATTGATATCGAGCTTGACCAGGTATTGCTCCCAACGCACCAGGCATTGGTGTTGACGCTTATCCCATTGAAAGGTATGTTGTTCTTTAAAAGTCCATTGAATTATGGGAATACTATCCCAGGCTTGAGCGTTAACGGAGGTCATCATGGATCGGGCAAGCTCATCTGCAGCCCCTGTTGAAGGCGCCTCCGGTAATTCCTCATGAAACAGCCACCAGGCAAACAACAGAGCCGCTATTATACCCAGCACGATAAAAGCCAGAAACCGCAGAATCTTAAACATATAATTTCATAGTTTTTGAATTACCGGGTTAAATGCCTTGGAAGCCACCAACACCCGATCCCCGACTTGTAACTGGGAAGCGGTTTCATGGTCCACTATTACTTTGACCAAATGATTGTCGATAAGGACAGTGATCACGTAGATGACGTCCTCGGGCGTGATTTGCAAAACCTCCCCCACAAACTGGAATTTACCACTTAAATGCTGGTGCGAAAAAAGATCTTCCGGCGGGCCCATATGTAAAACCTTTCCCGACTCTAATTGCAGGACCTGGTCGGAAAGTTTGAAGATCTCACCGATATCATGGCTCACCAGTAATGTGGTCAGTTCATATTGTTTATGGACCCGAAGCAGATACTCCTGAAGCTTTTGACGCATTTGATAATCCAGGGCCGACAAGGGCTCGTCCAATAAAAGTATTTGAGGTTTGCCCACCAGTGCCCGTGCCAGGGCCACCCTTTGTTTCTGTCCACCTGATAACGTATGGGGTTTGCGCGACTGCAGTTCCTCCAATTCCATAACTTTTACTAAATCCGTAACTGCCCGGGGGGCTTGCCCTTTAACCAGACCGTACATTAGATTCTGCTTTACTGTCATATTCGGAAACAGCGCAAAGTCCTGAAAAACAACACCTACCTTCCTTTTCTGAGGCTTAAGATTGATACCATTGTATGTATCCATCCAGGTAACGCCGTTCACTTCCAGTATCCCTGAATCCGGGGGCATCAGCCCCGATATCAATCGCAGCAAGGATGTTTTCCCCGCCCCGGATTTCCCGTATACGGTCACAAATTTTCCGGATTCAATTTCATTCTCCACCTGAAGATCCATTAAGCCATTAGGGCCAGTTAATTGCTTTTGGAATTTAAATCGTATCATTTCCAGAATCTTTTCAGGTATCCGCCATTTACCAGGTAGACCATTAGCAACACCAAAAAGGCCAAGAACAATAATACCAGCGAATAGCGATGAGCAGCGGTATAGTTCAAAGCCTCGACCTGATCGTAGATGGCGATAGAGGCTACTCTGGTTTCCTTTGGTATGTTTCCGCCAATCATTAAAACTACCCCAAACTCCCCCACCGTATGCGCAAAAGACAGCACGATACCTGTAATTAGGG
>JAOTYN010000201.1 GCA_029861825.1 Cyclobacteriaceae bacterium | reverse complement strand
GACTAGTTTCCTGCTCTTCGTATTATATAAACATATGGCAATATCCATACCCTCATTGGTAATCTGAGTATAATTTTCCTGATGCAAGGTAGTGGCCATTTCCTTATGGAGCGCTGCCAGGATCTTGGCAGGTGGAATTGTTCCTTGTTCCAGTACAATTTGATTCAACAGACTGTTGGCCATAACCGTCATAAACGCTCCGGGTACCCCGTGGCCAGTACAATCCATCACGGCAATGATTAAATGGGGACCCTGGTTAGCAAGCCAATAAAAATCTCCATTAACTATGTCGCGGGCTTTAGAGAATATATAATAGTCTTCAAACCCGTCCTTCAATATTTCAGGATCGGGTCGGATGGCGTCCTGGATACCCTTGGCGTACATGATACTATCCAGTATATCGATGTTCTTTTTAGCAATCTCCTGGTTTTGATTTTCCAGTATCTGGTTGGATTTCAGTCGAAACTGATACCGCTGATACAGAACCGCTGCCAATACAAAAATTAGGATCAAACTGGCCAATAGAAAGTAGGTGACCACCCGGTTCTTTGAAAGGCTTAGGATTTGAATCTCGCTCTCCTTTCGCAGCAACTCTATTTCTTTTTCCCTCTGTTGAATTTGATAGTTGGTCTCGATTTCCGTGATCTTTCGGGCATTGCGTTCGTTAAATACCAGGTCTTTAAGGTCCGACTGCTTTTTGTAAAAGTCCAACGCTCTGCGATATTGACCTTGTTGCTTATAGGCTTCAGCCAGTCCGTGGTAGCTGGTGATCATTCTGGCCTTGGCATCCATAGGTTCACTTAACTCCAATGACCTGTTGTAAAGTGCTATGGCCCTATCAATACTGCCGCGTTTTAAATGAATATTAGAAATATTATTAAAGAGATGAGCTTTGTCGTAATTGTTGTTAAGGTTACGGCCAATATTCAGTGATGAGTTAAAGTAATTTAAGGCAGAGTCGTACTTTTCCTGCTGAAAATAATACAACCCTATATTGTTCAAAGTACTGAACATCCCCAAGGTATCTTTTTGCTGCTTATCAATTTCCAGGGCTCTGGAGAAATACTCATAGGCTTTGTCGGGGTTCTTAATCTTGTTATACAAGAATCCGATGTTATTTATGGTATTGGCTATGGTGCCCATGTCCCCGACGCGTTCTTTGATCTCCAATGATCGATGATAGAAATCCAAAGCGGTGGCATACTTCTGTAGTTCGTCATAAATAATGCCGATGTTATTGTATGCACTGGCTACACCTTCGTTGTCATTCCGGGCTTGCTGAATCTCCAGGATACTGGTGAAGTTCAACAAACTCAATTCATAGTCTCCCGTGCTGTAGTTGGTCAGTCCTAAACTTTTTAAAGAAAGCAGCATTAGTAGGGAGTCCTGCAATTTTGTGGCATTGGTAAGGGATTGCTCTGCAAATTCCAGAGACAACTCGGGGGCATAACTTCTAGTGTTTTCTGAAATTTTCAGCAAAACCTCAATTTTTTCCTTCCCTTTAAGGTTGTTGACCTTATTAAGAAGGCTGTCCTGCTGATTAACAGCTAATACCTGGCACACTCCCATAAGAAAAACAATAACTAAACCAGATATTTTCATATTCAATGGCTCACGCGTATTTTTACGTGATTTAGGAAAAAGAAATATAGCTTTTTTTACTTAATTACTTAGGAAATAAAATCCACTTTTTAAGGTTATCATTCAGATGGTTTCTCTATTCAAGACATGTACTTTTAGAAAAAGTGTGCTGGTACTATTCCTGGCCCTCATCATGATGCCGGCGTTTACCAGTTGTGCTAAGAAAGACTACAATACCGTCACGGTTATCAAACCTAAAACCAAAAAGAAGGCCTACAATCCCCAAAAGGACAAAGGAAAAAAGAGAACTAAGAAAGTAAAAGTACAGAACTAGCGTTCTTTTTAATCTGCTATAAAAATTCATATCTTTCCGAGCATTAGCCTCAAAGATATGAAAAGCCTTTTTTACTACTTTCTTGCTATTTGCTGGGCCAGTAATCTAAGTCTTACCACTACAGCCCAATCCCTGGAGTTAGAAGATATCATGAGGGGGTACGAATGGGTAGGCCATTCACCCAATAGCATGCGCTGGAGCGTAGACAGCAAACTGGTATATTTTAACTGGAATCCGCAAAACGTTGAAGCGGATTCACTTTATCAAACTCTGGCAGCAAATGGAGAGGTGCAAAAAGTACCTTGGGAAACCCGTCGTAGTTTATACGATGCCGATCCCGTTATTAACAAGGTGCGTAGCCAGGCGGTTTACAGTAAGAATGGTGACATATATCTTATTGATCTGAAATCAGGCAATACTAAACAGATAACCAGAACCTTAAGCTTCGCCAGTAATCCTGCTTTCTCTCATAATGGCCAGAAGATATTGTTTTCTGAAAATGAGCAACTGTTCAGCTGGCACCTGCAAACTGGCCAACTGGAACAATTAACTCAGTTTATATCCGGTAAGAAACCGTCAGACAAAAATCCGTCGGCCTCCGACCAGTGGCTCAAGGATGACCAATTGCGATTATTTGAGGTCCTCCGGGAAAAGCATCGCAAGGATTCTTTAAAGAAAGCTCGTACTGACCGTCTCAAAACTTCCAGGCCCTTGGCCATTTATAAAGGGAAAAATCGTGTAAGCCAAATTACTCTGGGCCCCCATGAAGCCTTTATAACGTATCGGCTAACCACCGATAAAGAAACTCCCAGAACGCAGGTAATGGATTACGTAACGGAAAGCGGATATGCCAAATCATTGGATGCCAGGCCGAAAGTGGGTAATCTAGCTTCTTCCTACAAGTTCGGCATATACCACATTGAAGAAGATACCAGCTATCATCTTAATATTAAGGATCTGGAAGGTATTCACGATGTCTATAATTTAGCGGACGGATCCCGCAGTGAAGATCCTGATCATATAAGAGAAGTATTAGTGCATGGGCCCTTTTACTCCGATGACGGCAAGAACGCTTTAGTACAACTACGCGCCTTGGATAACAAGGACCGGTGGATTTGTCTGCTAGACCTAACCAATGGAGATTTGGAGTTGCTGGACCGTCAGACGGATGTGGCTTGGGTACAAGGCCCGGGGATCGGCTATCTTTTTAATAACCCGGCTATAGGCTGGCTGCCCGATAATCAAACCATATGGTTTCAGTCCGAAAAAACGGGATTCAGTCACTTATACACCATGAATACCCGCACTAAAAAGTCCAGAGCCTTGACCAAAGGCAATTTTGAGATCTTTAATCCGAAAGTGTCGCTGGACAAAACTCAATGGTATTACACCTCAAATGAAACGCATCCAGGGGAGCGACACTTTTACAGCATGCCCCTTAAAGGAGGAAAGTCTACCAAGCTGACCGATATGCCTGGCCGAAATGATGTAAGGCTGTCACCGGATGAAAAACAATTGGCCATTCTAAGCAGTCAGGCCAATCAACCCTGGGAATTATATTTGAAGGCCAATCTAAAAGACTCGAAGTCTCAACGTATTACCCAATCCCAATCTGCTGAATTTAAAGCCTATCCCTGGAGAACGCCCAAATACATCAAATTCCAGGCTGCCGATGGGGCTATGGTCCCGGCCAGACTATATTTACCACCACCGGATAAGTCAAACGGAGCAGCCGTGGTATTCGTACATGGAGCGGGTTATCTCCAAAATGCTCATAAATGGTGGAGCGGTTACTACCGAGAATATATGTTTCACAATTTCTTGGTCGACCATGGGTATACCGTATTGGACATTGACTACCGAGGGAGTGCGGGTTACGGACGCGATTGGCGCACAGGGATATATCAGTTCATGGGAGGCAAAGACCTTAGCGATCAGATCGACGGCGCAGGCTATTTAGTGGAGAAATATCAGATTGATCCCCAAAGAATGGGTATTTATGGGGGCTCTTATGGCGGGTTCATAACCTTAATGGCCATGTTTACGGAACCGGATGTTTTTGCTGCAGGAGCCGCATTGCGATCCGTTACGGACTGGGCTCATTACAATCACCCGTACACTGCTAATATATTGAATCAACCTTCCGACGATAGTCTGGCTTTCGTGAAGAGTTCGCCTATTTACCATGCAGGAGGATTAAAGGGAGCTTTACTCATGCTACATGGCATGGTAGATCGCAATGTACAGTTCCAGGATGTAGTTAGACTCTCACAAAGATTAATCGAACTTAAAAAAGAGAACTGGGAACTGGCCGTATTTCCCATGGAAGGACATGGCTTTCAGGAACCCAGCAGTTGGTACGACGAATACCGGCGGATATTCCAATTATTTGAAATGCATTTAAAAGAGCCTTAATGAGCAATTTCCGTATTTATTTAATACAAAGTTTGGCAGTCATTCTACTGATCTTTGCAGGTTGTCAGAAGCAGGCCACCCCAGACATTCACCCACCCGTGTATGGGGTTATGGGGAAGCAGGCAATGGTAAGTACTGCTCACCCTGCAGCCACTCAGGTAGGTGTTGATATCTTGAAAAGTGGTGGAAATGCCTTTGATGCGGCTATTGCGGTGCAACTAGCACTGGCGGTGGTCTATCCTCGGGCCGGGAATATTGGTGGAGGGGGGTTTTTGGTTTATCGGCAGCATGATGGAAACATTGGAAGTCTGGATTTTCGGGAGATGGCTCCCTTGCAGGCACATAAAGATATGTATTTAGACGAAAACCAGGAGGTTATAGAGAATCTCAGTACTCTTGGACATCTGGCCGCTGGAGTTCCCGGCACTGTCGATGGCATGATCAAAATACACCAGAAATTGGGCAGTATGCCTTTCAAATCATTGGTACAACCCGCTATTGATCTGGCCCTGGGTGGGGTAATCCTTACGGAAAAAGAAGCCAGCAAATTCAATGAACACCAGGAAAATTTTGCGCTTGTGAATGAACACAGGACACATTTGCAAAATGAACAACCCTGGAAACCCGGCGATACCGTATTCTACCCGGATCTGGGACAAACACTGACGCTCATCCGGGACCAGGGGCGAGCTGGATTCTATGATGGAACTACCGCCCAGCTGATCGTGGAAGAGATGCAAAGAGGTGGCGGTCTTATTACACTGGAAGACCTGCAAAATTATCAAGCAGTATGGCGCCAGCCCATAGTAGGCCATTATCGTTCTCATAAGATTATCACCATGGGGCTTCCTTCCAGTGGAGGCATCGCAATCTTACAACTTTTAGCTGGGGTTGAACCCCATGATATTGAAAGCTGGGGTTTCAATCAACCCAAGACCATTCATTTAATGACGGAATTAGAGCGCAGGGTATATGCCGATCGCGCTACTCATTTAGGAGATCCGGATTTTTATGAAGTTCCTATTGATATGTTGTTAGATCACAACTACTTAACCGAAAGATATTCCAGTATTAGTTACGATCGCAAAACATCCTCCCAAGATATAAAGGAAGGTCATGTCGAAATTATTGAAAGTATGGAAACCACTCATTTTAGTATAGTGGATGCCCTGGGTAATGCCGCTTCTGTTACAACTACTTTAAATGGCAGTTTCGGAAGTAAAGTGGTAGTCAAGGGAGCCGGTTTCCTGCTCAATAACGAAATGGACGATTTTAGTGTAAAAGCCGGAATACCCAATATGTTCGGGCTGGTGGGAGCCCAAGCTAACTCCATTGCGCCTGAAAAACGTATGCTTAGCTCCATGACCCCTACTATTGTGGAAAAGAACGATACACTTTATATGGTGGTGGGCACTCCAGGTGGGAGTACCATCATCACCTCGGTTTTTCAAACCATACTTAACGTAATCGATCATGGTATGACCATGCAAGAAGCGGTTAATGCTAAAAAGTTTCATCATCAATGGCTACCGGATGAGGTTTATTATGAAGTAAATGCCCTTGATAGCGCTACTCTAAGTGAGTTAAGCACCATGGGACATGTAATGAAACCGAGGAGCGAAATAGGACGAATGGACTGTATTATGGTAACAGATCAAGGTTTAGAAGGAGCTGCTGATAGTCGAGGTGATAATACTGCCATGGGATATTAATTATGAATACTGAAGAACTGGAAAAATTACGTTTTCCCATAGGCAAATTCAGGTATCCTATGCGGGTAAGCGCAACAGACAGGCCGGCTTATATCTCCGAGATAGAAGCGTTGCCGGTCCGGCTTGAAGCGGAGGTAGCAGGTTTGAATGTCCAACAGCTGGATACACCCTACCGCCCTGAAGGCTGGACCCTCCGACAGGTAGTACACCACCTTGCGGACAGCCATAGCCACAGCTATATACGATTTAAGTGGGCCCTGACAGAAAACGAACCCCTAATAAAAGCATACGATGAAAAGGTCTGGGCGTCGTTGGAGGACGCGCGTACGGCCTCTGTAGAAATTTCCTTGCAGCATTTACATGGACTGCATCAGAGGTGGGTTTGTTTATTAAGGAACATCTCAGACGAAGAATGGTCGAAAGCTTTTATACATCCGGAAACCAATAAAAAAGTACCTTTATATGTAAACTTGGCCTTATATGCCTGGCACTGCAATCACCATTTAGCCCATATTGCCAATACCAAAAAACAATACGGTTGGTAATCAATAAACTAACGTAATCTAATTATGAAAACATCAACCCGATTAATTGCCATTGCTGTTCTGATAGCTTTCAGTTTTCAACCTGTAATAGCCCAAAAGAAACAGGTGATCTTAAAAATTGACCAGGAACCTCTGGTACTTGAAGTGGGGCAAACCGCTGCCCTCCAGGTAAAGGCGGTAGACCAAGAAGGGAACCTACTGGCCGACGGCAAACAGTTCTTCACCATTTTAAGGCAAGAAGGATTTGTGCCCAGCAGTGGTGCCCTGGTGGATTCCGTAGGAAATGTCACTGGTATGGTACCAGGAAGTTACAATCTTATCGTGATCCGGCCTGGTGAAGAAGGAGAGGCATTTGCTAAAAAATACGTTCAGTTACGGGTTATTAACAAAAAGATCGCCAAGCTGGAATTGGAAGATTTCCCAACCAAGATTTACAGCGGCACCTCTTTCAAGCTGAATCTGAAAGCCACCGACGAAATGGGGCTCTCCGCTCCCTCCGAGAACGTACAACTTAAATCTTCCAATCCTAAAGTAGCCAGAATTGATGCTCTGGGACACCTATATGCGGGAGAACCTGGCAACGCCAGTCTCATTATGAATGCTGGTGATATAACTTCTACCGTACAGTTCAAAGTATTGAAGAATCCCGTAGAAAGCTTGACCTTGCAACTTTCAACTACTTCCGCCCGAACAGGAGACGTAGTAAGCTTAAATGCTACCGCTTTTGATAAAAGTGGAAAAACGGTGGATGACATAACTGTTCTATTCACAGTCAGTGGAGTGGTAGCTGAAGACGGGTCTGGAGCTTCCGCTATTGTGTTGCCTGATGGCCGCTTTGTGGCTGAAAAACCCGGCACTTACACCATACTAGCATCGGCAGGGAACAATTCCTCAACCGCCACCGTCGAAATTACCCCTAGAAACGTGAAAAGGGAGATTGAATTAGTAGGGCAAGGGCGCATCAGTAACAAGCATA
>JAOTYN010000200.1 GCA_029861825.1 Cyclobacteriaceae bacterium | reverse complement strand
CTGGCGATAGCTCACACCATAGTTGGCAAACAGGTTTACCCACTTCCTGCGATAATTCAAGTTGAAGCTTATACCGTAGTTGTCAGGATGTCCAACCACTACATTAAACGAGCCATTTACTCCTTCCCTGTTTTCCTTTTTCAGAATGATATTAATGATACCAGCCAGTCCTTCCGCGTCGTAACGCGCAGAAGGATTGGTAACTACCTCTACCCTTTCCACCATATTGCCTTGGAGCTGTCTAAGGGCATCGCTGCTGCTGATCCCCACCAGACCCGAGGGTTTGCCATCTACCAAAACCCGTACATTTTCGCTTCCTCTCAAACTAATATTTCCCTCTACATCTACCGACACCGAAGGGATATTGTCTAGAAGATCTGCAGCCGTCCCCCCCATGTTGCTCAAGTCTTTTCCCACATTGAACACCCGCTTATCCAGCGACAACACCATAGAGGTCTTTTCTCCCTGTACCACAACCTCATCCAAGACGTCCACATCTGCAGCCAATTTCAAGGTACCTACATTGCGCGTGGCATTCTCCCGGTTTAGTTGGATGTTATTAATGAATTTGTCGTGATAGGATATATATTGGATCTGTAAGATAAACCTACCCGGTCGGCTGGAGATTACAAATTTTCCTTGAATATCAGTAACCGCGCCGCTTACCACCGAGCTGTCTTTGGCATTAAGTAAGACTGCACTCACGTATTCCAGAGGTTCTCCGCTGTCCTCATCAATAACTTGACCACTTACTTTAAAGGGTGAAGCTCCGGCCCTTTGGGAGTTAGCCGGTCTCTGCTGGGCCTCCAGGGTAAATAGGGTTCCCCACAAGAACAGGGTATATATTATATGTTTCATTTTCAATGTTTTCAAACAAATATCTACAGGGCTTTTGAAGCAATCTGGTACAAAGCCTGAACTTAATCTGAAGTTTTACCTAACGAACTCAATTTCCAATCGATGTTCATTCAATTCATACCAATAATCAATCTTAAACCCACTCACATCACAAATTTTCTTTACTATGGATAAACCCAATCCCATGCCATCTCTTCCGTTCGAGTCCTTCTTAAAGCGATCGAACAAGCTATCGGGAGCCGCAGAGGGTGGTTTACCCGTATTACAAATGATAAAACCGCTTTCATCCACCTTTGTTCGGATTATTCCGTTCCTCTCATTGTGTCTTATGGCATTACTCAGGAGATTGTTGATCATAATATCCGCTAAATTCGGGTCCATAATTACTTCCACATGAGGGGTAATGCTTCTCTCCAAGGTTATGGATTTCAGATCTATCAACTCCTGGAAGTTGTCCAATGCCCGGGTAACCGAAGTTGAAAAATCCAAGGGCGCTTTATTCGCGAATTCCCGGTTTTCGATCTTAGTCAGCAATCCCAGAGACTGGCCCATTTTGGAGATTTGTCGTAGCGAATCCAAGGCACCCATAACCTTCTGGGATTCCTTTGCCTCCAGCTTGGGGTTATTCAAAAGCAACTCCAATTTGCCAATGGCATTGGCCAAGGGAGTTTGCATCTCATGAGAGGCATTTTCTGAAAATTCCTTTAGTGCATTGTAATCGGTTTGCACTTTAGTGGTCATCTCTTCCAGGAACTGGTTCAAACGATCAAATTCTTGGGTGCCTGTTTTTATTTGCCTTATGGGTTGTCCTCGATCCAGGTCGAAATTTCGTATCAGGTTTAAGGTTTTATTGAAAGGTTTGAACAAGTACAAACCGGCGAATACTCCCAACAACAATACTGTCCCGGTCAAAAGCAAGTACACCTTGATCATGGATTCCCGAACACTCTCGATTATATCGTCCTGCTCTACTATCACATCGTAAAGTGAGATGTGGTAAAATTTACCTGCTACTTCCCTGACCACCTCCAACTTGGTGTGAGGTTCCATGCGCTCCAATGTGCTGTGCATCACTACGGTGTCGGAGTAGCTTATCTCGGTCTCCGCAGTAGCCTGGGGTAATGGCTCCACTCTAATCTTATCGCGAACCAAAACTGAATCGGGCTGTCGACGGTCAACCATCCGCTCCACAAAGGTCAGACGCTCTCTTAAAAAACGCTCCTGTTCCCGAGAGATCTCCCGTTTCATAACTTGATAGGTAATGATACTGCCCACCACAAAAACTCCCAGTGAGATCAGCAGATACCACAGCGTATATTTATAAATCAGTTTCATTCAGACACCATAAATTTATAACCGGACCCGTACATGGTTTGAATAGGGTCGTCACTGCCAGCCTGCATTAATTTTTTTCTCAAATTTTTGATATGCTGATAAACAAAGTCGAAGGAATCCAGACTGTCGATGTAATCACCCCAAAGATGCTCCGCAATGGATTGCTTGGTTAGCACCCGGTTTTTGTTAATTATAAAATAGAGCAGCAGTTCAAATTCCTTGCGGGTAAGCTCCAGTAAGTTCTCCCCTACTTTAACTTCCATGGTCTCGCTATTGATAGAGATGTTGGAGCATTGAATTATATCGTGACCTTTTAGTTTTCGACGTCTGTAAATGGCCTTTAATCGGGCATTGAGTTCGGTGAAGTGAAAAGGCTTGGATAAATAATCATCAGCTCCTAATTCCAGTCCTTCTACTTTATCATTTAATGCATTCTTAGCTGAAAGTATCAATACCCCCATATCTGACTGGTTACTCTTTAGCCATTTCAAGATATCCAGTCCATTTCCATCGGGCAGCATAAGATCTAAAATGACCGCATCATACTCAAATCCTCCAAGTTTATTCAATGCGCTGTGATAGTTCTCAGCTACCTCGCACACATACCCTTCCTGCTCAAGATAAGCATGGACATTTTGAGCTAGTTCCTCATGGTCCTCAACTACCAAAATCTTCATGTTACAAAGATACAAAGCCTTTTTGAAGAGATTTTGAAGCTATACTTTAAAGTGCATACATTAGGGTGATTTGCTTAAAAGCAATAAATAGTTGTACCTTTAAACATTTTTAAGACTAATTACCCGTATGTCCGATTCATATCTAGTAGCTGGAACAGTCACCGATTCAGCTGGAAAACCCATAAATGGCTTGGTGATAAAGGCTTACGATGTCGACTTATTGACCGACGATGATTTTTTAGGTCAGGGAGAAACTACCCTGGACGGCAGTTTTACTATTTTATATCGAAAAGAGCACTTTGTCAAGAATGCGGTGGAGTCACTTACCGAAGGAGGGCCCGATATCGTCCTAAAGATCTTCGATGAACAAGACCAACTGCTGCACACCACCAAGCGGAGAAGCGGTGCTCTTCGATTCGAAAAATACCAGATAACTCTGGAAGCCTAGGTTTCCAACAGCAATCCCTGGGCCACCTGACTCACTATGGACCACAAATGATCTACGTGACGCATTTGAGTGCGATGGTTGATAATACACACCCGCAAGGCAGTTTTCCCATGAACCAAAGTCCCTGTTACGAATACACCTCCATGGGCCTCAAGGCCATGGATCAACCTGGTGTTTAGATCCTCGAGTTCGGCTGGATTTAAGTTTGCTTCCCGGGGATTTAGTCTAAAACAAACAATGGACAGAACTGCCGGTGTCAGAACCTCAAAATCGGGATTATCGCGTACCAGAGACTCCAGGTATTGAGTTTTATGGATATCATGCCTAATATTTTCACGCAACCTTTGTGCTCCATAGGCTTTGAAGGTCATCCAAACCTTTAAGGATCGGGAGCTACGGGTAAGCTGAGCACCATATTCCATAAAATCGGTGCGGCTGGTATCCACGCTGCGATCCACTTTCAAATATTCCGGCACCATGCTAAAGGTGTTTCTTTGAGCCTGCGGATGCTTGAATAAGGAGCAACCCGCTTCGATCGGGACATAAAGCCATTTGTGTGGATCCAAGGCCAGGGAATCGGCCTGCTCCATTCCTTCAAATTGATGTTGGAGTTCCTCTAAACCTGCAGCAGGCCCCCCGTAGGCGGCATCTACATGAAACCACAAATCGTATTTTTGGCATATAAGGGCGATTTCCTTCAATGGGTCAATCGCTCCGGAGTTTACCGTGCCCGCGCTTCCTACCACACAAAATGGCCTCAACCCTTGTTTGAGATCGCCTTTTATGGTCTCTTCCAGTACGTCCATGCGCATTCGATAATCCCCATCGGTGACGATACGTCTTATCTGATTGCGGCCCAGCCCTAAAATTCCTACGGCTTTATCCACACAATAGTGAGCCTGATCGGTCAAATAAATCATCATGGGATCCTGTCCGTAAAGCCCTTGATGGTTTAGGGAAACCGAGGCTTTTTGATTCCGGGCAACCGTCAGGCAGGTGAGGTTGGCCATGGAACCCCCACTTACCAAAAGACCAGTTTGATAGTGTTCATATCCTATAAACTGGGCAATCCAGCGCAAGACTACCTTCTCAATCTCCGATGCTGCTGGTCCTAAATGCCACTTACTAGCGTTTTGATTTAGAAAAGAACTGATCATTTCACCGGCTAGTCCTGCTTGATTTCCTGGAGAGAGTACATAGGAATAAAAATGGGGACCGGCACTAAAAGTTGCGTTGCCCACAATATCCCGCTCCACTTGTTCCCATAAAGCATTGGTGTTCTCCGGTAACTCCGGAAGAGTCTGATCAAAACATGCCGCGATTTCTTGGGGAGATTTTTTTTGAAAGACCTTATTATCTTCCAGGTTGCTGTACGTGTTAATAATTAATTTTACCGCCCGATTTAGTAATTGTTCGAATTCCTGGGCGCTTTGATCCAGTGTAATATCATTCATAATTAAGAAGCCATTAATTCTTGATGCAGTTGGGAAACCTTTGCAAGATGATGATCATCGTGTTCAGCCACAAAATAGGCTAAATCTATGGGGCGCATGGGGGTCCCTAACCTGGGGTGTTTGCTTTGCCATTGTTCAGCTTTGGGGCCAAAGGACTTTAGCACCAGGCAAAGTGTAAGGCGCTTGTCTCGAAATTCCTTGAGCAAATCTTGCATATTCTTTTCGTTGTGACCTCCCTGATGTGTTTTGGTATTGGATAAGTCAGCTTCCGTAAGCACTTCTTTACCTTTAAGAAAATCCTTAAAGCGATTTTCCCAAAGTGGTTCTAAATCAACCAGATGTCCAACCTGTTCCTGGATGGTCCAAAGCTCGCCAAGCCTTTGAGTATAAACCCGTTCAGGAATAGTGGAGATTTTAGCTTCGAGCCTGAGCGGAGCATCGTGTAAGCGCTCCAATATTGAGGGCAAGGTTCCCTCCAGGTCATTAAAATTGAATTTTCTTTGAAACCAGTTTATCATAATTTTTTTACCAAGAGTATCCTCCCGATGGTGGGGGCCAAATCCCCATCATTCTTCTTAATAATACGATTTCCCCGATATGATAGCTTAAATGAGAAGCCATAGCCTGTACTACTCCAAAACCATGGGGGTAATCGCCTTTCTGTTGGGAAAGCTCCGCGGGATCACTCAATATAGTTTCTGCGGTGTAGTTGATCCCTGTCAACAACTTGCCGACCTCCCGACGGAATTCATTTTCATCCATGGGAGCTTTAGTGAAGCACCAGCCCTCGTCACTTGATTTTGCCGGAAGTACGGTCATACCTTCCAGGCGACTAATAAAACGATCTTGCCAGTAATTCAGATGTTTTAGTTGTTGCCAGATGGTATGAGGGTATTGGGGGACTTCAACTCCCGCTTGATGCCATTGCAGACCATCAAGAGCACGCTCCAGCGAAACATGAGCTTGTTTGCCAAACAAGGCATCCTTTAAAACCTCCGGCAATAGCTTATCTGGTCTATTAGTGGTAATTTCCATTTGCTTATTTCTTTACATTAACGGCCATTTTGGAAGTGAGCAAGGGTTTTTTGGGGGTCGCCGGCACTTTTTTGGCAACGATGGCCAGCGATACACCCGCTAATATCATGATGGCTCCCAGCATACCTAGAAAAGAGATCTTTTCAGGCGCTATCCAACTTACTTCCAAAGCTCCTAAAATGACCATAGTGACAATGGTGATCAGGGGGTTGACCGTCACAATAATGCCCACCTTATTAGCCGGTAAATACCGGAACGCTTCGGCAATTGCCCCATAGGCAAGCAGGGTATTAAGCCCTAAGAATATCATTAGCGCCCACAGTTGCCAGGTAAATCCTGTAATGACCTGAAAATCTGCCCAAGGCCACAAGATAAGCGCAGGCACTGCATAAATCAATGCGTTTAATCCCTGAGCATGGTACCTGGTCACCAGTTTTTTCTGTATAGCGGCAAAAAACACCCAGGCCAAAGCAGCAGCCATCACCCACATAATACCCGCTTGATAGTCAGTGGCCGAACCCACCAGGTTTAGAATTTGATCCCTGTAAAAGACCCCAAAGCCCGCAATGGCTATCAGAAAACCCCAGGCCTGGGTTTTACTAAGCTTTTCACGGTAAATCACGATCCCCACCAGCGCTAACATCAAAGGAGCCAATTGGATAATTACTTGAGCGTTACTGGGTGTGGTCAGGTCCAAACCGATAATGTATCCAATATAATTGAAGGTCAATCCCAGGGCTGCCGCCAAAGCTAAAACCGGCAATTTCTTAAAGATCTTGAGGGCGGTGGGCTGTTTGAAATACAGGATCAGGATCAGGACTCCCAGGGCGATCACAAAACGCAACCAGACAATAGTAATGGGCGGCACATAGTCCAAAGTTACCTTCAAAGTAATGGCCAGAAACCCCCACATCAGCGCTGCGGAAGCGGCATATAGAATACCCTTATTTCGATCTTTCATTAAGACAATTCCATTTGCATACTGACATTGGCGCGTTGATACACCGAAGTATGATGATCTTTACAGACCGGCACAAAACCTAATTTTTTGTAAAGGGTCAATGCCGCTATCAACTTTTTATTCGATTCGAGAATCAGTTGCTTTGCTCCCAATCTCCGAGCTTCCTCTATAATGGCTAACCCCAATTTTTTTCCTACCTGCCGGCCTTGGAACTGCTCCTCCACAGCCATTTTAGCCAGTTCATAGGTGTCGTTATTAATCTTGATTAGCGCACAGGTGCCAACAACCTGTTCATCCACTTTTGCAAACAAGATCTGCCCTCCCTGATCCATGATGTATTTTTGTGGGTTTGACAACATTTTCTCATCTGGCCCCTCTACAGTAAAATACTTACTGATCCAGGCGTGATTCAAGACCTTAAAATATTCCTTTAGGTCTTCCCTGAAAGGTACAATAGTTACCTTGTCCAAACATCGTTGTTGGGTAGTTTCTGCTACACGCTGGTCTAATGATCTTTCAGCAAAAGACCGTTCGATTTCCCTGATGCTGTCGATAATATTGGACTGATGATTCTTGATCATATCATGGAAAGCCAGTGCTATATCATTCCATATCTCCTCCAGTGAGGGTAGCAGATCCTGGCCCTTTTCCGATAATGACAGCAATCTTTTTCGACCATCCTGTGGATCCTTAACTCCTGTAATAAGCTTTTTTTGCAAGAGTTCACGTACCGTTTGACTGACCGCGGCATGGGTCACGCCTAATTCCTGGGCCATCTCCGTTACGCCTAAGGGCGCGTCCTGGCTTAATAAGTAGAACACCGGAAA
>JAOTYN010000607.1 GCA_029861825.1 Cyclobacteriaceae bacterium | reverse complement strand
CTGACCAGCCGTTTTGATAACAGTAGCTACATTGGTGTATTCACAAACATCAAGTGCTAAAGGCAACACCTCACAACCGTGCTGGCTTTGTAATTTCTCAGCGGCCACCCGGGCATTTTCATACTGACGGGAGGTAATGACCAGATGGCAGCCTGCATCGGCAAGCACATCAGCGGCGTCAAATCCTAAATGGCGGGCGCCCCCTGTTATCAATGCTACCTTCCCTTTGAGGTCATGGAGCTGTTTAATAGTCATGATGACGATTTATAGTTTATGTGAATGCCAGATGCCTTTTACCGTAGGGGTTATATCTGAAGTATTTATGCACAGCTTGTTTTTTAGAATCCGTGTTTTCAATTTCTTCTGATTTGCCCTTTTAATTATTCTTAAAGTAGTCCGGATACTCCCATTGAAAGACGCTGTCCTTTGCATAAGCATGATTGGGAAATTCACCATTCACCCTGGCAACTTCTTCAGTAAACCTTTTCAATATGTCAGGGTCTGCCAAAGGGTCCTTGGTTTTTTGTTGCCAACTGGTGAGTGCCGTCTTTAGTCTTTCAAAAACAGGCTGATAGTTATTGGATTCAATCAGATTATTAAACTCATTGGGGTCCTCCCGTAAGTCGTACAATTCGTACTCAGGAGGGTTTCGCCAGGTTGCATAAGCAGTTTGAATTTTCTCAGTTGCATTTTCAATTTCGAGTTCCTCTGTGCCGCCACCAAAATGAACATTCTTATGGTCTGCATAAAACCTGAACTTTGGATTTTCCCGATCAAACAATAAGTTCCAAATTAACTTATACCTGTCTCCTCTCACGCTTCGACGCGGATAGTATAACAAACCACTGGATCCCATACCTCCAGCATAAATATATTCCCTGTCTAATTCCGCTTTCTGGCCGGTAGCGATTGGTAGCAAAGACAGACCTGGAAGATTCGACGGTACTTGCAAACCTGTCGCTTTTAAAAGAGTTGGCACTATATCTACAATGGAAATTAATTCATTACTTCTGCTACCAGATGGTATATTATCCAGCCATTTCATGATAAAGGGAATTCTAAGCCCGGCTTCATAATTACTGCACTTACCTCTGGAAAACTGGGCGCCATGATCTCCAAGATAAATCACCAGGGTGTTCTCCGCCTTACCTGAGTTGGCCAATTCTGTTAATAACATTCCCACAGCCTCATCCAATCGATTCATACTATTATAATAGTTGGCGGTAAACTCCCTAAGCCGCTCGCTATCCGTACCAATAAAAGGTAAGGGGCTGGAGATATCCTTAGCTTCCAAAGGAGTGGCAGGCATGCCTTCAACTTGTTTTTGAAGTGGATAATGAGCATCAGGATAGTTTACCATCAAGAAAAAGGGTGACTCCGAGGCATTAATGAATTTGGCAGCTTCCTCGGCATAATCTGGCAATTTCTTCTTGGCAAAGTTGGCTCCCTTTATGGGGTGAAAATCGAAAGGAAGGGCAGCCTCTGGATTAACATGGAGTTTTCCGAGGCATCCGGTACGATAACCTTGTTCCTTCAGATAAACAGGAAGTGTCTTAAAGGATTCATACATTCTGAACTTATGCGTAGCCAGTCCTATTTGCCCATTTTGATGGGGATAAAGTCCGGTAAAAATTGAGCTACGAGAAGGGCTGCACACCGAATAGGTGACAAATGCATTTTCAAACAGCATTCCTTCGGCTGCCAGCTGGTCAAGATTAGGAGTATATACATTGGTGTTACCATAACAGCCAAGATCCGGCCCGTTGTCTTCTGACACTATGAGTAGAATATTTGGGGGAGTTTCAACAACCGGGGTACTTTCATTAGTTCGACAGCCCCAGTGAAATAGCATCAATAGTAAACCTAACAAAATACAACTACGTCCCATCTTAAGAATGATCATGCTTATTTGTTCACCTGACTCATTATCTCTTTTGCCAGTCGTTCCGCAATCAATTCATGACCTTTGTCGTTGGGATGCGTACCGTCCAGCATAAGATCATCCATGTCCTGTCCAGGCTGATTATGGTAATCGTTAAACATC
>JAOTYN010000199.1 GCA_029861825.1 Cyclobacteriaceae bacterium | reverse complement strand
TTGGCCAAATATTAATTAATGGTGCCTTCGTTGTCGCCCCAGATAAAGGTCGTCCCGCTTGCCATCCTGGTCCCAATCCAGATAACCGGTAAAGGTGGCGGTGTCACCCTGTATTCTAAGATAATAACGGGCAGCAACCTGTTCTTCCAATAATTGCAAACTATCCCCCACCATTTCCCAGGAACCTTGTGCGACCCTGATCAGTGAATCATTCAAGTTACGGTATTCCGAACGATAGCTGCCATCTTCATAATATTCAGTAAGGATCGGCTTAATATGCAGTATCTGTTCCCATTCACCGGGACTAACCTTAAAGGTGATGCTGGTGTCTTCGTTATTTTGAGTTTGGATAATTACCGATAAGTCAATGTTGGACCACTTTCCCTGTATTGTCTCTGGCAGCGGTTCCTGCTGGGATGTTTCCGTAGGTTTAGAGAAGTTACAAGCACAAAATGACGCCATCAAGACAAAACAAATAATGGAAGTTATGACGTTAATGCCTGGCATTATTTATGAAGGTATATTTGTTAACAAGCTTTCTCTTAAATCTATTCAAAAGCTTTAATAATAGGGTGATATTGAACAATTTTGTCGGTACGCCGATAACAGCCACACTAGTTAGGAGGATTTGCGAAAGATTTTAACCCATATGATAATCAGCCTAGGATGCTGCCATGCGCTTCAGGCTCAAGTGGTTACTGTGATTGATCAGGAAACGTTGCAGCCTATTGAAAATGTCTTGATTTACAACCAGTCCCAAACCCTCTCCTACCATACTGATTATTTTGGCAAATCTACTGAAGCCCAATTTAAGGAAGATGAATTAGTGACTTTTAGCCATCCCTCCTATGAGGAGTATACAGTACTATGGGGTACCCTGACTGAATCAGGTTATGAAATCAGGATCAGGGAAAGAATCATTCAAATTGATGAGTTGGTGGTTTCGGCCAATCGATGGGAACAGGATAAGAAAGAGATCCCCCATAAAATAGTCTCCATTAGTCCGAAATCGATAGAATTTTCAAACCCACAAACTACCGCAGATATGCTGGCGCAAACTTCCCAGGTATTTGTTCAAAAAAGTCAATTGGGTGGAGGCAGTCCTATAATTCGGGGATTTGCAGCCAATTCTGTGCTGATCGTGGTAGATGGGGTACGTATGAATAATGCCATATTCAGAGGCGGAAATTTGCAAAACGTCATCAGTATTGACCCTTTTAGTTTACAAAATGCCGAAGTGCTGTTCGGACCCGGATCGGTGATGTATGGTAGTGATGCACTGGGTGGGGTTATGCATTTTAAAACCAAAACTCCGGGATTCAGTGGTGAAGGCGATACCAAAATCAGCGGCAATGCCATTTTACGATACGCTAGTGCAAACCACGAAAGGACTGCCCATACTGATCTTACCATACGTGGTTATAAGGTGAATAATTTTACCAGTGTCACGTTCAGCGAATTTGATCATTTGACTACCGGGGATAAGCGTACTAGCAGTTTCCCGGATTTCGGCAAAAGATTTCAATATGTGCAGCGCATTCTATATCAAGACATGATCGTAGATAATCCCGATTTTAATGAACAAATTTTTAGCGGGTACCACCAATTTAACCTATTGAATAAACTGGGCGTGCGACTGGGTAAAAAGACTGACGTCAGTTATACTTTCAACTACAGCAATACTTCTGACATACCCCGCTACGACCGGCTCACGGAAACTGATGAACAGGGATACTTCACCACCGCAGAATGGTTCTACGGACCTCAGGAATGGATGACCAACAGTTTACAGTTGAACGTTTACCAGCGAACTGGTCTTTATGATGCTATGAAGATTATTGCCACCTGGCAAAAGCTCGAGGAAAGTCGTAACGACCGGGATTTGAACGACGATAGTCTAAGAACCCGTACTGAGAAGGTTGACGTGATAACCGTCAATATTGATATGGAAAAGAAAATAGGTGAGCGTCAAGAAGTTTTCTATGGTTTGGAATGGTTCTACAACAAGGTCAATTCCACCGGCATCCTAACTAATCTGCTTACCGGTGAAACCAGTCCCACTACGCCCCGCTATCCCGACGGTGGTTCTAATTATTCCGGTTTAGCAGCTTACATCAGCCACAATTGGAAAGCCACTGAAAAAGTGACCATAACTTCAGGCCTGCGGTACAATCAGATTTGGCTGGATGCCCGTTTGTTGGATACAGGCTCCTTGGATTTTCCTTTTGATGAATTAAAGATCAACAACAGGGCGGTAAACGGTAATTTGGGAATGGTATGGACGCCTAGTAAATCCTGGCAGATCAATCTGCTTTTCTCCACAGGATTTCGGGCGCCGAATATTGATGATATCGGAAAGATATTCGCCGGTTCCAACGATATCGTCACCGTTCCTAATCCTGAATTGAAGCCTGAGTTTACCTACAACGGAGAATTGACAATCGCCAGAACCATAGTGGACAAATTGAAGGTTTCGGCAACGGGATATTTCACTCTATTGGACAACGCCATTGTACAGGACGATTACACCTTCAACGGCATGGACTCCATATTCTTCGACGGTGAATTGAGCAAGGTGCAGGCCTTGGTAAATACCAGCAGCGCCCAGATCTACGGTGGTAGCTTTCAATTGAACTACGCTATTCACCCAAATTTAAATCTCACCGGTTCATACACCATTAGTGAAGGAGAGGATTCTAAAAATCGACCTTTAAGGCACACTGTTCCCAGTTTTGGTGCCGCGACTTTGACCTATCGGTATCAAAAGCTACGGTGCCAGTTAAACTTTAAATTCAACGCCAAACGCAGTTTTGATGATTTGGCTCCGGGAGAGCAACAAAAAACCCATCTGTATACAGAAGATGGGACCTTGGCTTGGCAAACCCTCAACTTTGAAGGCAGCTATCACTTTTCCAAAGGTTTTACCCTGACCGCCGGGGTAGAGAATATTTTTGACCAGCATTACAGGCCATACTCTTCCGGAATCAGTGCCGCTGGGCGCAATTTTATAGTTGCTCTAAAAGCTGGTTTCTAGCCCCCCCTCTACTCTTGTATAATACGTTCATTTACACTACCTTGTGTGCTATTAATATTGACTACTAAACTCTAATGAAATGGGAATTTTTGATTCAATAAAAAGGTTCTTTTCAGGCGCTTCTGAAAAGACTGCGGAAGCGGCTGGAAGCGCTGTGGATAAAACCAAAGAAGCCGCAGGTACTGCCGCCGACAAAGCCTCGGAGGCTGCTCATACCGCATCGGATATGGCACATACCGCAGTCGACAAGACTAAGGAAGCCGCGGGCGTAGCAGCTGAAAAAGCTTCGGAAGCTGCTCATAGTGCAGCGGAAAAAGCTGAGGATGCTTTTGACAAGGCCAAGGATATGGCCGGAGATGCCGTTGATAAGGTGAAAGATGTTGCACACGATGCGGCGGAAGTAGCTGGTGAAGCCTTTGAAAAGACCAAAGATTTTGCAGAAGATGCCGTCGACAAGGTGCAGGACGTGGCACATGATGCCGTAGACAAAGTTCAAGACGTAGCGCATGATGCTGCGGAAATGGCTGGTGATGCTTTTGACAAAGCCAAAGATATAGCGGGGGATGTGGCTGAAGATGTATCGGATAAGGTGGAAGGCCTGGTAGACAAAGGACAAGATCTTGCAGCCTCAGCATTTGGAGGTTCTGAAGAAGAAGAATAGATCTAATTACTATTAGAACAACACAAGGCCCATTTTGGGCCTTTTTTTATGGTCTTGATCTTAGCTATGTAAGAATTGTCCGGCAATTGCCATCCATGTAGTTTTATTAACAGGTATATTACTATTTACACCAAGGAGCATAGCTATGAAAAAGAAGGGATATCTATTGATAAGTGCCATTCTAATCTCCATCTCCGTTTTTGCTCAATCGCCCAACGAAGCCACTGCTATTGAGTCTACCGCCGTAGATTATTTAATGGCATGGTATCAAGGGGACAGCGAGTTGATGCAGGCTACTATTCACCCCCATATGTCGAAGAAGATCGTTTTTGATACGGGCCATAAAAATGGGGCGCTGGCTTATTTAAGCGCTCAAGATCTTTTGGCACAAACTAAACGCAAACGTACTGAGGACTATAATTTGCATGATCTTCGCAAAAGAGTTACGGTATTGGATGTCTATCGCAATACTGCCACCGTGAAGGTGGAAACCAATAACTGGGTGGACTATTTGCATCTGGCCAAGGTGGCAGGGCAATGGAAGATCGTAAATATTCTTTGGGAGTTGAAAGCTGAGGAACTATAATCATTTTAAGGGTTCGCAATTTATCAGTAAATTGGGCTTTATAATTCTAGATTAGTACCCTATGCACATTGCGGTTTCCGGCAATATTGGTTCCGGAAAGACAACCCTCACGGAAAAATTAGCACACCATTACAAATGGACCCCGCAGTATGAATCTGTGGACGAAAATCCTTACTTGAAAGACTTCTATGAAGACATGAAACGCTGGGCTTTTCATCTGCAGGTCTATTTCCTGAACAGTCGGTTCAATCAAGTTAAGCAGATAAGAGCCGCGGAAGGTACCATTATTCAGGATCGTACTATTTATGAGGATGCCTACATCTTTGCGGCCAACCTGTATGAATCCGGCATGATCTCAGAGAGAGACTATCAAAACTATCTGAATTTGTTCGAATCCATGATCAATTTTGTGGAGCCTCCGGACATTTTGATCTACTTAAAAGCCGATGTACCCAAACTTGTAGCTCAAATCCAGAAAAGAGGACGTGATTTTGAGAATCTCATCCGCTTGGAATACCTGCAGAATTTAAATACATACTACACCAATTGGATTGATTCCTATGATTTAGGTAAAATCCTGATCGTGGATGTGAACCATATGGATTTTGTGGAAAATATCCAGGATTTTTCGACTATCGTGGAGAAGATAGACCGGGAGATTCACGGCCTGTTCAGTTGATCACCAGCTTTCTCGTTCTTTATTAGAAAGGTTGAACACCCTTGAAATATTAAAGCCAAAGTGAATATCTCCATCGAAGAAATTGTCGGTGGTCTCCGTTATAAATCCTTTCTCAATCATAGCGCGGCTATTGGTCACATGCAGTTGAAAAACATGTCCTCCTGTTTCAATATCAACACCCAGCGAAAGTGAATTATGTACCCCCTGCCCTTCCGGTTTGTTCAATTGATAAAAATATTCCACATTAATAGCCAAGCGTTTGGTGATTTTTTGTCTAGCACCAACCCCGATGCTGTACAGATCATTATCATCGCTTTCCAGAGATACTAGATTTTTGTGCACCAATGTTGGGGTTATTTGTAAGGAAAAGCCTGGGTTAAACTTGCGGGCCAGCAAAATTTGATAAGAATAATTGGTGCGATTGGTAAAATCAAGATCCTGATCGGGCAGATCATCAAGAGTATTTATGGCCATGCTGGCAAAGGCAACGGCAGTTATAGGAACGTTTCTCGCACCAGATTGTTGACGCAGAAATCGATATTTAATGAACCCATCATACTGTTTCTCAAAGGAGCTGCGACCAATACCAATATTGAGGTTTTGGGTTATGCCAAATTCCAACCCCAATCGAATATTGGAATCATCAAGACCGAAAAATTCATCAATCCCTTCATTTATTCGGCCAAAACGGTGGGATATCAGGAATTCCAGCACACCCCCATCACGCATCTCCACAGAATGCCCGTTTATCACCCGGCTGCTTTTGAAAGTAGCCTCAGTAAGATTAACCAGGGTGCTGTCACTCGATTCTTTTTCCAATATGGATATCAGGTCATCTTGAGCACTTAGATTTATGGTGACACCCCAAATTAGGAGAAACAGCCACCAACTTTTAATTGGGGACATATGGTTTATATTGGAATGACACATCAACCTCTACAACTTCAGCAATATTGCTGAACAGAATTTTAGGTATTTTAATCTTGTAATCCTTCAAGGCTATGGGGAATACTGCACTTATAGTTATGGTCTGATCATTAATAATGACATCGCCATCGACCTCGATCTTGTTGGTCTTGCCATGAATAGTCATTTCTCCACTGGCTCTGGCTTTGTAGCTTCCGTCAACAGCCTGATAATTAGTAATCTTACCTTCGAAGGTCGCTTTAGGATACTTTTCTGAGTCCATGTAATTTTCATTGAAGTGTTTTTGCATCAATGATTTTCGAAACTGAAACGACTTAATGGGAACGCTAAAAGCAATTTTTCCACTGCCCATATCGAATATACTGCTGGCCTCTTCACTAGTGGCTTTTATATTTTCTACAGGAGCCTCCGAAAAAAAAGTTACGGTGCTTTTATCCGATAGGTATTTTTGCCCCCACAATGGCAACCACACTACCATTGATATACATATTACTACAATTCTCATAGCTAGTTGTTTTGTGCCCCACTATCTACCCAACAGGCAATGGCATCTATTTCCTGAGCCGTTAAACTGATACTGGCATTAGATGGCGGCATGGTACGATTTGACGTTCTGGTCTTGATAAGCTGCGCATTGGCCTGAACATTATCGAAGATAGTCCAGTCAGGTAGGGTATTACCTCCATCGTGACAATTCGCAATGGCGCAATTTGTGGTAATAATGGGCTGTACCACATTACTGTAAGTGACTTGCTGCGGATCACAATTATTTACGCCGAAAATCTCCTCTTCACTTTCATAAGCACAGCCGGAAAGATATAACAAAACCCCTCCTGCCAAACCCCAAAACCCTAAGGTGTAAGATTTGAAATAATTCATAAAAGAAGATAAAGCAAAGGCTTTGCCAAAGTCCAAAGCCCTTGCAATAGATTATTTAATTGTCTAAAGCGCCTTCGTCAATCCAACAGAGAATATTGGATAGCTCCTCCGTGGTCAAACTACCACTTCGAGGCATATCACCAGTCTTCACACGCTCCCTAACTCCTCCTGCACCCAGGTCCTGTGCTCTGGTCTGGAATGTTGCAAAATCCGAAAAGTCCGGCTGTGTTCCATCGTGGCAACCTGCTATGGAGCATTTTGCCTGAATAATTGGATCAATATCGTTGGCATAGCTCAAATTACCCGCGCTAAAATCAACCGTCACGGATCCGCTAGCGGTACAATTCTCGTCATCGACTACTTCAACAGTATAAGTGCCGGGCTGGACATCTGTAAATGTAGCGGTGGCACCATCGAAGTTGATCCCAGTAGGAGTAGGATCGATAGTGACCGTCAGATTTCCATTACCTCCGGTAATAGCAACAGCCACCTGCCCGTCGTCTTCACCACAGACCGATGCTGTCGGAGTAAGGGTAATGGAAGGACCAGTGGTTGCGCAATCTACCATCATAGGTGGTGGAGTTTCATCGTCATCACCACAGGCTACTAACAGAGCCGTAAGAGACAACATACCCAAGGCATGTTTAATAATTCTTTTCATAGCTTAAAAATTTAGTTCAACTTATGTTTACCGCCTTTCAGTTTCCTAAAGGAATTAACATTTTAATTATCTAAAGCCCCGTCATCTACCCAGCATCCGATGGCATCGATCTCCTCTTGTTCCAAGGTGATACCACTGGAAGCGGGTGGCATGGTCATTGCGGCGGTTCTGCTTTT
>JAOTYN010000001.1 GCA_029861825.1 Cyclobacteriaceae bacterium | reverse complement strand
CCGTGGTCAGTAGGCAGGGAGACACGGACCTCTTTTTTAATTAGACTTTCTTTACGTAGCCGGTAATTGATGAGGTCTTTGATGGAAACCAGTTTCAAGTTAAAGCGTTTAGCCACCTTCTTAAGATCTTCCAGCCTCGCCATCTCACCATTTTCCTTCATAATCTCTACCAGCACACCGGAAGGATATAAGCCTGCTAATCGTGCCAGGTCGATAGATGCCTCGGTATGTCCGGCTCGACGCAGAACGCCTCCGGATTTAGCCCTGAGGGGAAAAATATGGCCGGGACGGGCCAGTTCCTGGGGTTTGGTTTGCTGATTTACCAATGCCTGAATAGTACGGGCACGATCACTAGCCGAGATCCCTGTGGTATTGCCTTGTCCAATTAAATCAACCGATATGGTAAAGGCTGTCTTAAAACTGTCGGTATTACGGCCTACCATCAGGTCAAGCCCTAGTTCCTCACATCGCTTATTTTCCAAAGACGTGCAAATCAAGCCGCGACCGTGGGTGGCCATAAAATTTATGATTTCAGGAGTGATCTTTTCTGCTGCGCAGATAAAATCGCCTTCATTTTCACGGTCTTCGTCGTCTACCACTATGACCACTTCACCCTTTTGAATGGCCTCAATGGCGCTTTCTATAGGATCAAGGGTGGTTAAATGCTCGCTCATAACTCAAAATCTGGGTTGTTGCTATTAAAATTAATACAAAAATGCGGGAAATTGTTTGCCCCAGGGTTAAAACCGGTCTAATCCGATACTACGATTCCCAGTAATTTTGCCAACTCATTGCGGGACTTTTTCAACTCAAAATCTACCTGAAGCAGCTTTTGCTGCTGATCCTGAGCTTCTACCTGTTTGAGTTCGGCCCGATTTTCATCTATTAGTTTCTTTATTACCCGGTATTTCAACCGCAGTAAATTGCTGTAAGCCACGTCTGAAAGGATTTCCTTTTCCTGGGGTACATAGATCTGAAATTTGTCCATCCACTGAGAGCTGATCTCATATTTGTCCGACAGCAAATTGATTATTTCCAATTTCACGGCACCTTGGGATCGCTCCAGAAGGATTTGGGCATCCACTCGGCCCTGTTCTTTGACACAGGTGTGCAGCAGTTCCAGGATGGTCTGATATTTCGGAGTTTTGAACTCTACATCAGCCAGCTCCTGAAAGAAATACTGATGCAGGAACATATCGTCATCGAGCTTACTGTTGCCGTAGTTCAACAACAATCTAATGCTCTCACTTTCTTGGTGGGTTATGGCGTCATTAGGGTTCCGAGAGATCCGTTCTTTAGTCAGCTCCGTTAAATCCTCAGTCCGCAACGTAGGTGGCGGCACCCCTTGACGGGACGTTTTGAGCTGTAACTTATTGAGTTCACCGATCAGTAAACTCTCATCAATATCCAGCAACCCACTACATTTCTTCATATAGACCGCTCTTTGCAGTGGATCCGGTATCTTGGATATACTCAGCACTACTTCTTTAATAGTTTGTACCCGCTTAAATGGGTCATCATGTGCTTCACGCAGGAAGAGCTGCGTTTTGTAGGTGATAAAATCCGCCACCTGATAGTTGAGGAAGTCCTTAAATTCCGTGGTTCCCAGCTTGGTGGCGTAACTGTCTGGGTCTTCACCTTGGGGAAACTCCACCACCCGTACATTAGCACCGCTGGACAATATCATGTCGATACCCCGCAGGGAAGCTTTAATGCCTGCTGTATCTCCATCGAACAGTACCGTGATATTATTCGTGTATCTTTTAATGAGTTTGATCTGATCCTCCGTGAGACTGGTACCTGAGGAGGCCACCACATTAGGAACTCCGGAAAGGTGCATGGAAATGACATCCGTATAACCTTCAACCAGGTAACAATTGTCCTCTTGACGTATAGCGGTACGCCCTTGATACAAGCCGTATAATACCTTGCTTTTCTGGTAGACATCCGTTTCCGGGGAATTAAGATATTTCGGACCCTTTTGTGAATTTAGAGTACGCGCGCCAAATGCAATTACCTTACCGGTAATGTTGTGAATAGGGAAAATGACCCTTCCGCGAAAACGATCATAGGCTTTTTCCTCTTTTTCCACCACCAATCCAGCCTCCACCAGCAGCTTCTGCTGATATCCTTGCTCCAGGGCAGCTTTTCGCAAAGCATCCCAGGCTTCCAGACTATATCCCAATTCAAAGATCTTTATCACTTTTTCAGGATAACCCCGCTCTTTGAAATAACTCAATCCAATAGCTCGGCCCTGTTCGTGTTCCCACAGCAGTTTCTGGAAATATTCTTTGGCGAAATTCAGCACTATAAAAAGGCTTTCCCGCTGGCTTTGCCGGGCGAGGTCTTCGGGAGTGGGAGGCTCTTCTTCAAGCTCCACCCCATACTTCTTCCCCAGGAATTTCATGGCTTCCAGGTAGTCAAGACCTTCAATCTCCTTGACAAATTCAATGGCATCTCCGGCTTTTCCGCATCCAAAGCACTTGAAAATACCCTTGGCCGGAGAAACTGAAAAAGAAGGCGTTTTCTCGTCATGGAAGGGACAGCAAGCCCATAGATTTTGGCCTTTGCGTTTAAGTGAAAGGAAATCCGAGACCACCTCCTCTATTTCGATGCGGGCTTTTATTTCTTCTAATGATTGATCGCTAATACTCAAGGGAACTGAAATATACCGGATGGTAAAGTTAAGCTTTTAATGTCAAATTAGCTGCTGATCTATTTTAACAATTTAGTAAAATTATGACGGATTAAGGGTAAATTGCATATTGAGTGAACAAGCATTATGCGTATAACCAAGGAAGCCGTAATCAAAGCGCTGAGTACAGTAGAGGATCCGGATCTTAAGCAGGATCTGGTTACGCTTAACATGGTGCGCGATATTGAAGCATCCTCTGAATGCATTAAGTTCACCGTGGTGCTCACCACTCCGGCATGTCCCTTAAAAGAAATGATCAGAACGTCATGCCAAGAGGCCATCAGCAAGCTGGTGTCGGACCAGGTACCGGTAGAGATCAACATGACTTCTCAGGTCACCACCATCCGGGATAACGCCCCATTGCTCCCCCAGGTTAAGAACATCATCGCCGTGGCATCAGGAAAAGGAGGAGTGGGAAAATCTACTATTTCCACCAATTTGGCGGTGGCCCTGGCCCGTAGCGGTGCCAAGGTAGGGCTTATCGATGCTGATATCTTTGGCCCATCCATACCTACCATGTTCAACTGTGCCCAGGAACAACCCGGAATAATTAAGAAGGGCGATAAAAACTTAATCGTTCCCCTGGAACAATATGGGGTAAAGTTGCTGTCCATTGGATTTTTGACTCCTTCCGACAATGCGGTTATCTGGCGGGGACCTATGGCTAGCAGCGCATTAAAGCAGTTTATCGGGGACACAGAATGGGGAGAACTGGATTATTTGCTGGTGGATCTGCCACCGGGAACCAGCGATATTCATTTGACCCTGGTGCAGACCGTTCCGGTCACCGGTGCCTTAATCGTAACCACTCCGCAAAAGGTGGCATTAAACGATGCACAGAAGGGTATTGCCATGTTCAGACAGCCCAATATTAACGTTCCGGTGCTGGGTATTATTGAAAATATGGCGTATTTTACACCCCCTGAATTGCCTGAAAATAAGTACTTTTTGTTCGGAAAAGGTGGTGGCGAGAAGTTTGCCCGGCAACATCAAATTCCATTGCTGGCTCAAATCCCCTTAGAAGAACCTATCCGTGAAAGCGGTGATGTGGGATATCCCAGTGCTTTGAATGAAGGACCATTGGGAGGAATCTTTAAGAACTTAGCTCAAAATGTAGCACAGGAGATCGCCATTAGAAATGCTCAAAATCCACAAACTAAAAAAGTGGAAATTAAGTTATAGAGATACTTATGGAGCTTAAGAAAAGAATAGAACTAGCCCTGGAAAGCATTAGACCCTATCTTAAAACGGATGGAGGCGATGTAAAGCTCCTGGAAGTTACTAAAGACAAAATTGCACGGATTGAACTACTAGGAGCCTGTGGCGCCTGCCCAATGTCCTCTATGACTTTCAAGGCGGGTATCGAAGAAGCAATAAAGCGATCAGTTCCTGAAATTCGCAAGGTGGAAGCCATCAACATCACCACTTCCGATGCCCCCAGGGCAGAATTACCGGAGAATCTAAAATAAGTCTTGGCGTTTTTTTCATTTTTATCGTCTAGTTGTTACTCATATCTTATCCTAATTAGCTGTTAATATTCGCGGTATGCCCTTACGAGTGCTCCTCATATTTCTTTGCGGTCTATGGCTAGTACCAGGTAAGGCGTTTGGCCAAAAGAACTGCGGTACCGTACTGTATCAGGAAATTTTGAAAGAAAAGTACCCCCAACTGGAGCACACTCAGCAGTTTGAAGAGTGGATAAAAGAACGTCTCTACCGACCTCCAACAAAACTAAGCCAGGAACATCTACTTAAAGAGGTGATCACCATTCCAGTAGTAGTACACGTCATTCATAATGGAGAACCTATAAGTGCCGGCTCCAACCTGGATGATGCTCGTATTCTGCAGCAGATACAGATTCTTAATGAGGATTTTAGGCGCTTAAATGCCGACACCATTAACACACCTGGCGAATTTCTGCCGGTAGCCGCAGATGTGGAGATTGAGTTTGTTCTGGCCATGCGCGACCCCGAAGGCCTCCCCACCCCTGGTATTGTAAGAGTTCAAGGCACGCGAAGTGAGTATGGCTTGGTGCACAACACTGAACTTAAATCCCAAAGTTACTGGCCCGCTGAAGACTACTTGAACATATGGGTAGCACAATTGGAAAGTTTACTGGGGTATGCACAGTTCCCCGTTTCCAGCTTGGAAGGCCTGGAGATCGCCAGCGAAAACCGCCTAACCGACGGGGTGGTGATTGATAGCGATTTTGTGGGTATTAATCCCAATAGCAATCCCGAAAGTCTGGGCCGTACCGCCACCCACGAAGTGGGTCATTACCTGGGCTTGAGACATATCTGGGGAGACGGTGGATGTGGCGTGGACGATTTTTGTGATGATACACCTTTGGCCAACAGCAGTAATTTCGGATGCCCTGATAGCAACTCCTGCGGCAGCGACGACATGGTGGAGAATTATATGGATCTAACCGACGACCAGTGCATGAACCTGTTTACTATCTGTCAGAAGAGCCGTATGCGTGCGGTACTGGATAACAGCCCTCGCAGACTTAGTTTGCGAAGTAGTCCCGCACTTTCTCCGCCGGTTATGGTGACTAACGATGCGGGAATAAAAGAAATCGGCATGCCCCAGGCTAATAACTGCCAAACCGAAGCGATACCTCAAACTATCATTCGTAATTATGGGACCAACAATGTTACATCGGTACAAGTAGCCTTGCTCATAGACAACATTATTGTGGAAACACTTACTTTAAATCAAACCTTGGAGCCATTGGACACCGGCAGTTTAGTATTCAGCAATCAGCCGGTTAATGATATGTCCTTGGTGGAGTTTCGAGTGATTCAAACCAACGGTGGAGCGGACAACAACCCACAGAATGATCAAAGAAGCCTAACGCTGTCTGCTAAATCCTTCAGTAATCTGCCCATTATAGAAACATTCGAGGTATTCCCGGCAAGTTGGGAATTGCGAAACGATGACAACAGCTTTACTTGGGAAGTTGTCGACGCGGTGTTGGAAGCGCCCAATAACAAGGCTATGCGGGTACACTTCTTTGATTACGACAACGGGGACGGGGAATTTGATTATCTGATCACTCCTGCCCTGGACTTTAGTAGTTTTTCCGATGTAACACTGGATTTTAAGCTCTCATATGCCCAGTTTTCGTCCAGTAGCCGTGACGGCCTCATCGTTGCGGTTTCCACGGACTGCGGCAATACATACAGTACAGCCAATTACATTTTTCAACAGGAAGGCTCGGACCTGTCCACCGTAGGATTTGACAATGATGATTTTGTCCCGGATTCGCCCAATGATTGGCGGTCCGAAAGCATTGATCTGAACAATTTCGCTGGTATGGGACAAATAAAAATCGCTTTTATCGGTATAAATGATTTCGGCAACAATCTTTATCTGGATGACGTGGAAATCATCGGTACCCTACGTCCTGACCTTGATCTGGCGGTGGCAGCCATTAATAATCCGGATTTGATCAGTTGCGGTACAGAGGTTGAACCGGGTATCACCCTGAAGAATACCGGGTTAAATGAGATCAATAGTTTTCAGGTTTTCTATGCAACTACCAACGGCGCCAGCGGTACGCTGAATGTTGATGGGGTGAATCTGACCCGCGACCAAACCCTTGAAGTGTATTTTCCACAGACATCAATGCCTTTAGGGGAAGATACCTTTACTGCTACCATAAGCATGGTGAATGGCAGCTCCGGTGATGGCGAAGCCAGCAATGATGTGCTTAGTCAACCATTCATTCTCGATGACCAACGGGATGTGCTTCCAAAAATCGAAACTTTCGAAGGCCCGTTGAGTGCTACCGATTGGTTGCAAATAGGCACTGATCAAAGCGTGTCATGGGAAGTTGATGATGCCCCGGGATTGATCGGATCGGGTAATCAAGGTGCCATGTTAAACTTTTTCAATTATTCGCAAATTGGAGAATTGGACTACCTGGTGAGCCCGGTATTGGACTTTTCAGGAGCCTCTGACCCTACTTTAACCTTCGATCTTGCTTACGGAGGTGGGGACAATGTAAATGACGGGTTAATAATACTGGTTTCAACGGATTGTGGTGAACAATACAGCGATACCGTATATAGCGCGTTTGGTGCGCAACTGACTACAGCAGAATCAAATGGTGAGTTTTTCCCGGACGGTACCAGCGACTGGGAAAAGATAGAAGTCAATCTCTCGACATTCGCAGGTCTAACCGATATCAGAGTGGCCTTTTTAGGGGTCAACGACTTTGGCAACAACCTGTTCGTAGACAATATTGAATTCTTTATTAATGACTTAACCACCAGTTTAAAACTTACTCCGGAGCAAATGATCCTCTTTCCAAATCCCGCCAAAAGCGAATTCAGTGTGGCTTTCAGACTGTCCCAAAGGCAACCGTTGGAAATACGGATCATCGACCCATTGGGAAGAGTGGTGAGCCGATTCGATTTAGGGGAAGTTCTGAACCAAACCCTGAAAGTAGAGCTGCCCAACTCCAGTGGTGTATATATCTTGCAGGCCATTGGCACGTCGTTTAAAGAAACCCACCGTATTATCATGACCCGATAGAATATTATTCAAGTATTTTTATTTTCTTTAGGATGAATTTTAGCACCCTGTTACATGAATACCACACGCAGGATCGGCTTACTGTATGGAGGCAAATCTGTAGAACATGAAATCTCCATTCGATCGGCCCACAATGTCTTTCAAAACATAGATAAATCCCTTTTTACTCCAGTATTGATCGGTATCACCAAAACCGGCAGTTGGCATCTGGTAACCGACATCGATAAAGACATCTCAACCGGAGCTGCCTTAAACTTAAATTTAGGCCACACCTCCGATACTTTTGTAACCAATGACGGCAGTATTGGAACCGGAAAACTGGATGCGATCTTTCCCGTTTTACACGGTACCGACGGAGAAGATGGCAGCATTCAAGGTTTGCTACAGACGGTAAATCTGCCTTTCGCTGGCTCAGGGGTGCTAGGCTCGGCGGTAGCCATGGACAAGCTCCTAAGCAAGCGTTTACTCTTGCAGGCAGGCGTCCCCACCAGTAAATACTTGACCATTGATGCTTCAAGTGAGAAACCTTATGTGTATCAGGAAGTGGTAACAGCTTTAGGCACACCCTTTATGGTAAAGCCAATTTCTTTGGGATCCTCAGTGGGTGTTTCTAAAGTCAAGTCGGAACAGGAATACCAACAGGCCCTGGACCAAACCCTCCGCTATGATCAGGGAGTGCTTTTGGAGCAGTATATCTCCGGGCGAGAACTGGAATGCGCGGTACTGGGAAATACAAATGCTCAAGCTTCGTATCCCGGAGAGATCATCATAAGTCCCCGGTATGAATTTTACACCTATGATGCCAAGTATGAAGATCCCGACGCCGTAGAAATAAAAATCCCTGCTGAGATCCCGGAACAGGTCGCCAATCGCATTAAAGAATTGTCCCTAGCGTCCTACCGAGCCCTTAATTGCGAAGATTTTGCCCGGGTCGACCTGTTTCTAACCCCACAAAATGACATTTTTATTAACGAGATCAATACTATTCCAGGTTTTACCAACAGCAGTATGTTCCCCTCTCTTTGGAGCCAACATGGCATATCCTACCAAGATCTTATCACCAAAATCCTCGATCTGGCCATAGAGCGCTTTCAGCAGCGGGAAACCCTGAACCGCGACTACCAGGAAAATCTATAGTAAAGCCCTTCATTTACAATAATTTACTGCTAAAACCCGTTGGGCTAATAGCCGGGAATCGCTGAAAAATTTGTCGAATCGCACAAATCCTGTAATTTTGCTCAAACACGGGTTTTTAATGAAGAAGATAGGAATACACCTAGCCATCATGCTGGTGATAGCATTGGCTTTGATTTTGGTATTTTTTTACAATTTCCTACCCTCCTATACCAATCATGGGGAGACAATAACCGTTCCGGATCTCAAAGGATTGTCACATGAGGAGCTGGATCAATACTTGGCCGATCGGGATTTGCGATACGAAGTGGAAACCGATTCCGGATACAATAGTGAATCTCCTCCGCTGACGGTCTTAAAACAATACCCGGAAGCGGGTTCAAAAGTAAAGGCCAACCGCAAAATTTTTCTTAACCTGAACAAGACAAATCCCCGCAAAGTGTTAATGCCCGATCTGGTAGATGGGTCGGTCAAAAGTGCCCATATGGTTTTAGAAAGTTATGGTTTGGAGGTAGGAGCCATCGAGTATATACCGGACCTGGCCCAAAATGCCGTTTTGGATCAAAAATTTGACGGCAAAAGCATTGAACCGGGCGACTCTATCTACCAGGGTTCGGCCGTAGACTTGGTGGTGGGAGACGGTTTAGGCAACCAAACTCTGGAAGTTCCCGCCTTGTTGGGTATGGACTTCGAAGATGCCAAATTTGCGGTGCAAAGCTCCGGACTTAGTCTTGGCAGCATATTGTCAGTGGCTATAGATACAGTACCAGTAGGAATAGTAGTAAAGCAAATTCCTCAGGCCGGAAGGTCCATAAGAGTGGGTGAGGACGTCGATCTATGGGTAGTAGGCTTCGATGAAGAAACTCAGACCGTGGACTACCGCTCATCCACCGGCAATTAGACGAACTAAGATGTGGCAGGGTATAAGAAAATGCTTATGGACTTTGACTACAGTCCTTGTCACCCATTTTTCTTGGGGACAAATGATGGAGTACCCTATAAAAAACCCTCAAGCCCTTCAGAAACACGCCACCCAAGCCGTAGACACTCTGGAACTACCCTTCTGGGATGATTTTTCAAGCTCCAGCCTGATCCCAGACAGTACCTTATGGCTTTACGGTATCAACGTAAACGTGAACCCAGGAAGAGGTCTGAGACCCCCCTCCTTACAGGTTGCCACCTTTGATGGCACTGATGTGAACGGGGTACCCTATAGCACTACGGACGAGCGAGGGCCTGCCGACAGTCTGGTGTCTCAGCCCATCAATCTGGGCAATATTGATATAGGCTTGCGCAATACTCTCTACTTCAGCTTCTTTTGGCAAAAGCGTGGATTAGGGGAGATCCCAGAAAAGGTGGATAGCATCCGCTTACAGTTCAAGGACACTAATGGCCAGTGGATAACCCAATGGAGTGCTATAGGAGGTGATACCTCCCAAACCGCGTCTTTCAAGCAAGAACTTGTCCAGGTTCCCCCAGGACCTTTTCAGCATGCCAGCTTTCAGTTCCGTTTTCAATCTTTTGGCAAGCTCACTGGAGGATATGATAATTGGCACATAGATTATATTCTGTTGCGAACCCGTAGAAACGATCAGGACTACTATGTAAGGGACCGGACCTTGAGTACCCCACCTACCAGTATCTTCAAAGATTTCAGGGCTATTCCTTTTGAACATTACTGTGAACGTGCAGGATCCTTTACCGACAGTACTACGGTGGAAGGCTTTAGCCTAGAGCCTCCGGTGGGGTTCCCGTCCTCCATTCGTTTCGGTGCTCAGATCCTTAATGCCAGCAACGGCGTCATTATCGATGAAATGAATAACACCAGTGAAGACGGCTTGTTGTTCAACGGTCAAAATTTTATCACCCTGCAAGCCAATGGTATAGATACCAGTGCCTTGATAGCCGCCAAATCTGCAGAAGGCGTGGAGATTATTACCAAATTTTTTATCAGGAGTAAAGATTCCCTGCTCTTCGATTATATTAACACCAGCGGGGATAGTGTCTTTTTTGATAACGTTGACCTTGCCGTTAACGACACCGCCCGTGCGCACATCAGCTTGGGGCGGCATTATGCCTATGATGACGGTAGTGCGGAAACTGGCGCTGGAGTAAACCGAATAAACGGCAAATTGGCCTATCTCTACGCTTTACCAGTCCAGGACACCCTTACCGCAGTGGATATATATTTTCCTAATACAGAATCTGACCAGGCCAATGAAAGCGTACGATTGTCAATTTGGACAAGATTAGGTGATGAGGAGCAATTGATCCATTCTCAGACTCTTTTTATTGAGCTTTCCGACACTCTGGATGAGTTTACTAATTTTCCCCTGTCCAAAGCATTACTGGTCAAAGACAGCCTTTTTATTGGTATTCAACAGCTGGGGGAAAAGCCTATTGTAATAGGTTTGGATAAGAATGGGGACAGCGGTGACAAGATGTACTTCAACACCGCCGGAGTATGGGAGGCCAATACCAGTATATCAGGAAATCTAATGTTGCGACCGATATTCGGAAGCACCGATGATGTGATCACCAATTTACCGGAGCCTGCTCCGCAAGAAAAACTGGTGTTATATCCCAATCCTTTAATGGAAGCCAAAGTGCAAATACGGGGAGATGTCAGAAACTTAAAGGAAGTGCGAGTGGTAGATCTTACCGGTCGGGAAATACCTTCCAGATTTGATAAACTGAGAAAAGTTATCGAATTTTCCCCTGTTAATAAAGGTATTTATGTAGTGCAATTACATACCTCCACCTTTATTCAAATAGAAAAACTGATATTATTGGATAGATAATGGAAGATATTACTGCTCAAGAACTCAAGAAGCGAAACCCCTCGGAAACATTGAATGTGGTAGATGTTCGTGAGGAATGGGAACACCAGGAAAATAACCTAGGTGGTGCGAACATTCCTTTGGCTTCACTCCCACACAGACTTGAGGAGTTAGACGATTACAAAGACCAGGAATTAATTCTGTATTGTCGTACAGGAAATCGCAGTGGCCAGGCACAGCGTTATCTGCAGCAACAGGGATTTACTCAGGTAAGGAACCTGTTAGGCGGCATTGAGGAATATCAGCAACAGGCCGACTAATCCACTACACCCAATTCCACCACCTGCAAAGGCGCCGGTGAAAAGCATAAGATAAAGATCAAGATAGCCAGCCAGCCCAAAAGTTTACGGTTAAAATCCAACGGCTCATCTTGTAACGGAATTGGATGCCCTGCCCCCATAATTCGTCCCAATAAAAAGGCAAACAACAACCAGCCCGGATAACCTTCAATTCCCGGGAAGGTCAATAGCAGGGACAATTGTAGCGCCAGTATGCCCAGGCACCACATTAGGCGCTGCTGCCACTGTGGGAATATTCGAAAAAAAACAATGTTGAGGAACCAGAAATATAAAGGAGCTTGATACCATTTATCGGGCCTAAAGCTGATCATTCCATTGAGATGCTCTGGGGTGATCAATCCCAAGCCTGCATAGAATACCAGCATCAGCATAAAGGTAACAGACAAGATCTTATGCATTTTGGGGCCGAAAAGCCCGTAAATGATGTGTCCACCATCCAATTGACCGATAGGCAATAAGTTGAGGGCCGTGAAAAGCAGCGCCAGAAAACCGGCAAACAACCAGGGGTAATGTACTAACTCAAAGGTATTGGGTACCAAACTCGGATCTTCGGCTATTACATGTTTGTAGAACTCCATAATTAAGTTAGTACCCATCACAAACGCTATTCCCGGTTGATCACGGGGTTCACTGTAAGCATAGTCCGCATAATCCAAACCATATTGCTCATATTCCGGGTGGATGGTGAAAATATGTTCTGGAGGAGGCAAATGAGTAAAAGCAAAGGTCAACACACCAATGGCTACCACAAACCCTGCCAATGGGCCGGCAATTCCCACATCGAAGTAATGCCATCGGGTCTTGATCTGTTCCTTGATACGGATCACCGCCCCAAAAGTCCCGATCGAAGGAAAAAAATAGCCACCTAACAATGGGAAAAATCCCAACCAAAAAGGGATGTAATAAGGCAGGGTGGTCTTGATATTGTATCTGCGGGCAGTGAAGTAATGACCAAATTCATGACAGGTTAAAAAAGAGAGAAAGGGAATAGAGAATCCAAATCCGGCTGTAAAATTACTCCAGCCATAACCTTCCATACCCACTACGCTACCTTCGCTCCATTCAGCACCGGCGAAAGTAGTGCCGATCAAAGTAAGTAAAAACAACCCTAGATGGATTCCGTAAGTCTTCCAACGATTAACCGGCACCTCATTCTCCGTGGCAGGTGACTCTATACTACTATCCAATGGCTCCATTAAACAAAGAGATTAAGTCGCCTGGGTTAGTAAGATGAACGGTGCGTACTCCAAGGCTAGATGCACTTTCTATATTGCTCAGGTTATCGTCGATAAATAGCGTTTCCTGGGGCCGCAAATTCTGCTCATGCAGTACTTTCTGGTAGATCTGCGCTTCAGGTTTTCGCATTTTCATGTGGCAAGAATAGTAGACCTTTTCGAAATGATCCATAAAAGACTGCACACTTCCGGTGGAGCGTGCGATAATATTGTTAAACTCCTGTACGTGAATTTCATTGGTATTGCTTAAGGCAAACGTTCTAAAATGGGGTTGGAGATCCTTCAACAGCTGCAGGCGTTCCGCTGGTATTCCACCCAGCATACTGTTCCAGGCTCGGTCGATCTGGTGATCTTCCACAGATAACCCCAGCAGTTCTCGCACTTGTTCGCGGAATACTTGTGAACTGATCAAACCTTTTTCATATTCCACAAAAAACATTAGTCCCTGGGTACGATCCTTTACCTCGTGGGGACTAAGTCCGCTTAGCTCCGAAAAGCACTGAAATGTGGCCGGGAAATCCAGATCAATAATAACATTTCCCAGATCAAAAATGATATTCTTTATGTTATTGAGTGCAGGCACGTGATTTTAAAAACCCAAATATAAAGGGTGCTCTGCACAATGGGTAAGCATCGTCTAAAATAAAATGAAATTGTGGAGGTTACATTACCAACTAATATGACACCAGATGGAGAATGAACAGGAGAAGCATTACGGCCAACGTAATACCCAATTTCTTCACTAAAGATTTGATTTTCTCTTTATCGCGCCTCATCCTATTGACCCGTTAATATAGGTTGTAATTTATAAACGTTCGAATTACCAAAATAGTTGGTGAGAGTCTCATAAAAAAGTTGGATACCGACTAGCCATAGCTACTGAAGGCCGTTGAAGTCGATTTTCAGACTGATGCCCTGTCGGAACACATCTTTTACGTAAGTTAAGCGGTGCGAACAAAGTCCGTTCCTATGCCAATCTCAAGAATCAGCTTTTTTCTCTTACTATGGATGATCGTGCAAATTCCCTTGATCCATAGTCAGATCAATCAACCAGAAGTGATCAAGGGAGAGCTGGCGCAATCCGTACATGATACACTTAAGGAGCTGGCTGATCAAGGCTTCCGGGCTCTATAATAATTGAACAGGAAGGTGAGATCTTATTAGAGTGAGCAATGGCGTACACTTTGGAGACTTTTGGTGGTACACCAAGGAAGACATCTTTATCGGAACCACAACAAACACTCAGCCATCGAAGTATTGAAAAAGATAAGACCGTTGGTAAGAAAGTAAGTATTAAGTTTTTTCTCCCTCACCAGATGCTTTGGGGAGATCCTTATCCGATTCCAGGGGGATGGTTTTCACTTCCTTACGCAATTGCTTTAACTCCCTCTTTATCCTGTCCACGGAGAACTCCCCGTCGTCATGTGGATTCAGAATTAATTCATCGAGGACCCTAACAATACGATTTGAGAACAAACCTAGATTTCTTAATTCTCCTAAGTGACCCAGGTAAAGAGCACTGTTACGGGTTCCAACCTCGTGATTTTTGATCCTTTTGATTTGTTTCTTACGAACATTGCGAATGATGTTCACATAAGTAATCACATGGTCGTACAGTTTACCGGTGAGCTCTTGGTCACTTGTTTTGAAAACCTCAATAATGGACTGATACCGTTCCCTAAGCATATCATGCAAGGACATCAACTCCTCCATCTGTTCCGGAAGCAACGGCTTATGATTATTGTCCACATGATTGAGATTGTTTTCAATCATATCCATAGTCAGTTTACCCATCTCATACAAATAGTCCACCACCAGGATATACAGATGTCCAGCTTCCAGATCGGATTCCGGTACGCGGTCTAGAAAATTACTGGAAATTGTTTTCAATCTTCGCACCTGGCCTAAGACCGGTCTGAAAGTTTGATAAGAATGATTTAAAATGTTCAGGTTTTCTTCCTTCAGACCCTTTAATGAAGAGTCCACCTGGGTTTCAAATTGGATCAGGAATGTTTTGAGCTGCTTGTGACTTAAGCTAACTAGCTTTTCGCCGGTTAGCGTTCCCTCATCAAAGCTTTTTTCAAAGGCCACCTGCTCTTTCAATCGTTTTCCGTGATAGCGGTGGGTTCTATAGATCAGAATTCCCGCGATAACCAAAGTTATGCTGATGGCTATCAAGCCTCCAAAATGAAAGATCAACGCCATGGCAAAGGCCACGATAAAGGCTGAAAATGCCGTAAAGAACCAGCCTCCTATCACGGAAAGAACTCCAGAAACCCGGTAAACAGCACTTTCCCGTCCCCAGGCTCCATCGGCCAATGAAGTACCCATGAAGACCATAAAAGTCACATAAGTGGTGGACAGGGGCAGTTTAAGATTAGTACCAATAGCGATGAGGATACTGGCTACCACCAGAGTCACAGATGCTCTGATCATATCAAAAACAGGGGCTTCTTTACCCTGAACTCGTTGGCGCTTGGTGAAAGGAGAATGGTCGAATTGACGTTTCACTCCTTGCGTCCATTTCTCGGGCAAGGCATTGTTTATGGCCGTGGCGGCACTGGCGAAATTCCGGACAATCCGTCTGGAAAGTACGAAGGAAGAGAAACGCTCTTGTCCTTCATCCTGCCTTCCAAGGTCCAATGAGGTTTTTACCACGGATTTCGCTTTCCTGGAAGTGTACAGGGTAATCACCATAATTAGTCCGGCCAGTAGTAGTAGTAAAGTAGGTGTAGGTACTTTACCGGCTAAGCCATCCATCAACAACTGATCTGCACCGCTTCCCGATTCAGTAAACAGCAGGTAGGAATTATATCCTGCCAGAGGCACCCCAATAAAATTCACCAGGTCATTCCCCGCAAAAGCCATGGCTAAAGCAAAGGTACCCACCAATACCAGTACCTGAAGGATGTTAACTTTAAACACCCGATTAAGAAGATAGAGGATTAGGGTCCAACCAACAAAGCTTCCCAGAAGGATGACAATAGTGTTTTCACCCACAGCGGTCACGATATTAACACTCATAAAAGATGCCCCCTTTACACCCTTGATCAACATGAAATAGGTGATAGCCATCACCCCCAGTCCTCCCCAAATAGCTCCGTATTGACGCATTCTCTTTTCATAGTCGAATGAGAACAATAAACGACTAAGGTATTGCACTAATACACCACAGGTGAACGCAATAACTACGGACAGTAGTATCCCGGAAATGATAGCCAGGGCTTTGGCAGAATTGATATATTCATAAAGAGCTAAAGCATTGGGATCGGTAAATATCTTTACCGCTGCAATGGCTACGGCCGCCCCCAGTAACTCAAAAACTATGGATACTGTGGTAGAGGTGGGCATACCGAAGGTATTAAAGGTATCCAACAGGATCACATCAGTAACCATAACCGCCAAAAAGAGAATAATTATCTCCGAGAAATAGAAAAACTCCGGGTGGAAGATACCTTTACGTGCAACTTCCATCATACCACTGGAGAAAGTAGCGCCCACTAAGACCCCTAATGCGGCTACGGTCATTATGACCTTAAATGCAGCTGCTTTCGCGCCTACCGCGGAGTTCAAGAAGTTGACGGCATCGTTACTTACACCAACCACCAGGTCCGATATCGCCAGCAGAAACAATACCACCACCAGAATTAGATAGAATGAAGCCATTATTCGGAAGTTTAACGAGAGCTCAAGGTCATGAAAGTAGTAAAAATAACCAATTATTTATATTAATTTAAATGTGAATTAATTGTTAAGTTAATGTAACCTAAATGTTAACTAATATCATGAAAAACTAATCCACGAGTAAACTATGCAATTCGGTATCGGTGAAATATTAACCTTAGCCGGGTCATTAGGGCTCTTTCTTTTTGGAATGAAGGTGATGAGTGATGCGTTGATGGAAGTCGCCGGGGACAAAATGCGTACTATCCTGGCTACTATGACATCCAATCGGATGTTTGCAGTCTTCACCGGATTTCTTATCACCTCAGTAATTCAATCCTCATCTGCTACTACCCTAATGGTGGTTAGTTTTTCCAATGCAGCCCTACTCACTCTGGGTGAATCCATTGGAGTGATTATGGGCGCCAACATCGGAACCACTGTTACGGCCTGGCTCATTACCATATTGGGTTTTAAGGTGAGCATGAGCGCAATTGCATTACCCCTGGTAGGGTTTGGATTCTTGTTGACCTTTGCCAAAAACAAAACACGCAAACATTGGGGGTATTTCATTGTGGGGTTTGCCATACTTTTTATTGGCCTGCAGTTCCTAAAAGACTCCGTCCCTGATATCGCCAACAACCCGGGAGCATTAGAATTTTTAACCAAGTATACCCAAATGGGACTGCCCTCGGTGCTGCTGTTCCTGTTGATTGGCACCATCTTAACCATTGTGGTACAATCGTCAAGCGCAACCATGGCGCTCACACTGGTTATGTGCAATGAAGGCTGGATCCCCTTTGATATGGCGGTGGCCATGGTGTTGGGAGAGAACCTGGGAACCACAATTACCGCTAACCTGGCAGCTTTGGTAGCTAATTTCCATGCCAAGCGTACCGCCCGTGCCCATTTTATATTTAATGTGCTGGGGGTAGCTTGGATGATCATATTCTTTGTGCCTTTCCTGCAGGGTATCGACTGGTTCGTTACCAATGATGGGTCGGCCTCGCCCTTCGTGGAAGCCACTGCTATTCCGGTGGCCCTTTCGTTATTCCACACCTCCTTCAACATTATTAATACTATGGTTTTGATCTGGTTCGTGCCCTTGATCGCCTCCCTGGTAATGCGTTTGGTTCCGGAAAAGGTCGACCCTGAAAAAGATATCGACCAACCGATGTATTTGAATGAAGCCGATTTACGCTATCCTCAAACCGGTATTTCGGCTTTATTAAAGGAATCGACTCGATTGTTTGAAAACTCCGTTTACCGGGCACTTACCCATGGATTGAATGTTCACCGGTCGGATGTGGAATCAGGAGCGAAACTAAAAGCCATTGTAGACCGCAATGAAGTTATAGAAGTAGACATCGACGCCCTGTACTACGGTAAGATCAAGACCATTTACAATACCATATTAGAATACGCTACCATGCTCCAGAGCAAGTTTGAGTTGAATGAGGAGAAAATTGAGTTGATTCGTAATATTTTGAATGCTAACCGTCAACTGGTTACAGTGGTAAAAGCTATGAAACCCCTGCACAAAAACATGTCGAAATACATCGGGTCGGATAACTATTTTATTAGGAAAGAGTACAACGACATGCGCCGGATCATTTTAAAAATAGTGCGAGAGATCCAGGAGGTAAAACGTGCAGATAAACCGGAGCTAAACCTAAGGAAGCTCCAGAAATTACGAGCTAAGCTGGACAAGAGCGATGTGCTAATGGACGGATCCATCGACAAACTAGTCCGTAAAAATCTGATTACCAATGAAATGGCCACTTCGCTGATGAATGACAACGCCACCGTAAACCTGATCGGTCACCGACTGATCACCTTTGGCGAACTATTATATGTTCAGCAAGATCTGATCCTAGAAGAGGATAAGGCTGATGCTCGGGCCCTCATAGAAGAAGAAGGTATTTTGGAGGTTGATGAAGCTTAGACTTGGGGCAAGGGCCAAATGCAGGGGTCAATTAGAAACTAAAATATAGAATCTGGTTCAAATTCTAAACTCGGCCAAGAACAAACTTTCAAACCTGGTCTACCCTACCCCTTCCAGTTTGGCGATGGTATTGCGAAGGGTCTCGGAAGTGCCCGCCCAAATCGTGCTTGAAAGGGCATCTCTCATGTCTTGCTGAATGGACCATTCTTTGCATACACCCCTTCCTCCCCAAATCTGTGTGGCATCCAACATAAATTGAATGTAATTCTCTGTTACGTATAACTTGGTAACCGCCACCTCTTTCAAAAATTTCCCTACGGCATCGTCCTTAGACAATTGACCTGCCAGGTCGTATACTACCAGTCTGGACATATTCCTCCTCAGCACCATGTCAGCAATCTTACCTGAAATATGCTGGAACTTACCGATGGGGCGACCGAATTGCTGTCTATTTTTAGTCTGCTCGACGGTAGTTTCCAATACCCGCGACATGGGCCCCAGGCAAACTGCCATTAAAAGTATGCGCTCCCAGCCAATAGATACTTTTATAACGGCTAGCCCTCCACCTTCTGAGCCGATGACATGGGCTTCAGGGACAAATACTTTATTAAAATGTAACTGACCTAACGAACAAGTTCGTAAGCTGGACTTCTCAAAAGGTTCGCCATGAGATACTCCCTCCCAGTCCAAATCGACCATGAAGGCCGTAAAATCGAAGGGAGAGCGGTTGTCCGCCGTTTTGGCAAAAACCAAACAACAGGTGGCATCCGCGGAATTGGTGATAAAAGCTTTTTTCCCCTCAAGAATATAACCTCCCTTCGTTTTGGTAGCCCGGGTTTCGATGGAATATATATCGCTTCCCGCAGAAAGTTCCGAGAATCCCAAACTGGTAAAGTGCTTCCCTGAAATTAACGCCGGCAGATATTTTTGCTTGAGATCTTCCGAACCCAAGGCCTGTAAAGCCAGCTGAGTACCGCTTATTTGCGAAGCCATGGCAAAGAAAAAACCCGTGTCGTGGCATCCCTGACATAATCCTTCAAGGGCCGCTATGGTATGAGAATAAGGCAGCTCCTGCCCGCCATACTCTTTCTTCATAGATAACCCAAATAGTCCCAAATCCGCGCATTGCTGCCATCTTTGGGCGGAAAATTCTAAGTCTGCGTCTCTCTGACGCCAATCGCCTTCCAAATTTTCCGAAGCGAACAATTGATATTTGGTGCGTATTTCTTCAATGGAGGGATCTTGCCATGCTTGCATATAAACAGTATTTAAATTGTGATCAATCGAGTGCTTCTCAACGACTACCAGTAGGTCTCTTCGATATGGGTGAGATCAAACCCCAGGGCCGATTTGCCTGCGTACAGCAGACATTCATCGCTGGTGGCAGGCATCAGGCCGGCACATCGGGCATCCCGGTAAAAGCGTTCCAAAGGCAAGGCCCTGGCAATTCCGCTGCCCCCGCAAAGCCGTATGGCGTCGGAGGCTAGCTTGGGGGCAAATTCACTCACCATATATTTGGAATGATGAATAGCAGCATTGGTTTGTGGTGTTCCTCGTTGCTCGTCAACCAGGCGGGCCGCTTTATATACCAATTCGCGGGTTGCTTCTAATTGCACCGCAAGTTTACCAACATCCCGCTGCACCCAATCCCGATTAATAACCGACTGATCACTACCCGGTATCTTTTTCTTCTGCAAGTGGCTGATCATATAGTCGAAAGTAGCTTGACAAAGACCCAAATAGGTCCCCACATAACCGCCTATGACCCAATGAGGCTCCCGAGTAAGCTTATAAATACCTAGTCCTTCGGTACCTAAAAACAGTCGATCCTGGGAAACGAAACAATCCTTGAGTTTCATGTTATTGGACACCGTAGCCCGCATACCCATAGTGTCCCAAACCTCTTCTACTTCTATTCCCGGGTTGTCCAGTTCCACGATAAAAAATGAAATCTCAGGCAGGTCCCCGGAAGACTGCTCTCTACGAGCTGCCACTACATAATAATCGGCGTAGCCCAACATAGAGACAAACATCTTATACCCGTTGATGACGTATCCTCCATCCACTTTACGATAGGTGGTTTTTAACGCGCTGAAATGAGCGCCAATACCAGGTTCTGAGTTAGCCGATGCAAACATTTTGTGGCCGTTGACAATCTCATTCAGAGCCCAGTCCCTGAAATCATTCATAGCCTTTCCGCGGGTTCCTCCGATGTCTTCGGTTTTGCTTTCGGAGAGAATGCCGGCGGTGATATTATGCATATTGAAAGTAAGCCCGGTAGAAGCGGCACCACTTGAAAGCTGTTCCTGAGCCTTGGTATAGGTTAAAAAACTAGCTCCTAAGCCTCCTTTTTCTTTGGGTACCATGATACCTAAAAGTCCGGCTTTTTTCAGATCTTCATAGTCTTTAATGGGCCAGGTAGCTTGTCGGTCGTAATCAGCCGCCCGCTCCGCAAATCTTTTTGATAGATCCCCACATAGAGCAATGAGATCCTTTTCTTCTGTGGCAGTCATTTGCCCATTTTGTAATGCTTGTTCCATTTTTCTTCAGTTTTGTTAGGCTTCAGTTCGCCTGTTCCCAACCTATTTTATGTTCGAACCGGTCGCAAATTAGATAATTTTTTGATTAAATTGGATAAAAAGGTCTAAAAATCTATAATATGTAATATTTGGTGTTTTATTGTCAACAGTTCTCCAAGCTGAATATTTAAGATTCCAGGTATGGGACGCTACGGAAGAGATCGATTGTGAGAACTCCCACAATAACCCGGATACTTATATAATCTGATAAAAAAGTTAATTTAGGTGATATGTTCTCCAGATCATGCGAATACGCGTTACAGTCCATTCTTTACATTACCCTACACGGTGAGGAAAACAAGGCCGTAGGATTGAAGGAAATATCGGAATCCCAGCAAGTGCCCCTGCATTTTCTCAGCAAAATTTTGCAGCAACTGGTAAAACAAAAAGTTTTAATTTCTACAAAAGGCCCACATGGAGGATTCTCCTTGAACATTCCTCCCGAAGAGCTAAGACTCATTACCATAGTAGAGATAATCGATGGTTTGGACATTTTTGACCGCTGTGGAATAGGATTAAAGCAATGTTCGGATAAAACGCCCTGTCCCATTCATTTTGATTACAAGGTAGTAAAGGAGAAAATCCACAAATTGCTAAGTGAGAAAACGCTTTCTCAGCTATGTCATGATGTCAATCAGGGAAAGTCTATTGTTACATTTAAGTAATGGTCCCCAGCCTATCTGGTTCTGATCCTCAGTGGTTTCATCAAAGGCAGCCGGATCTGAGAAGATAGTCTCGATCACGAATTTCAAATTTGATGGGAGTTTTGCGCCTATGGCATTAATCAATAAGGGCCATTGAGGTGGTTCAAACTGCTTACAAGTTCTAAACCTAAGTGAGGAACCCACAAAACCTCTTTCAGTTGACTCAGGAAAAGCGTTTTTATGTAAATATTCTTTTAATGAAGTAACCTTCTTTTACAAATAGCGTATAAATAATCAGACCAGTCTAATTAGTCTAAATGGGGTATAAACATAATATAGAGGACATCGTAGAAAAAGGAGCTGGATTGATCCGGAAGAATGGGTATTACAATACCGGCATTACTGAGATTCTGGAAGCTAGTAATCTACCGAAAGGCTCCTTTTATAATTTCTTCAAATCCAAAGAGGATTTCGCATTGAGAGCTATCAAACACTATGGTAAAGATATGCGAAAAAAATTGCAGGAGGGTATGAAAGCTACTTCCGAATTATCCCCCTTAGAGAGATTGAAACATGTTTACCAAGCATTGGAAAGTGTAAGTGTAGAAGAACGATATCAAAGTGGTTGCCTACTGAATAACATATCCATTGAGGCCGCGGCGGAAGATGAATCATTGGTTTCAATTGCCAATGAGGAGTTTATAAGCCTGATAGAAATACTGGCAGAAACCATCGAAGAAGGACAGCAAAAAGGTGAAATTAGGTCGGATGTTTCTGCATTGGAATTGGCGGAGTTTTTACACCTCACTTATTACGGTGTATTATCCAGATCAAAGGCCACTAAGAGTACCAAGGCTTTTCAGCTTTTGGATAATATGGGCTTTAATTTCTTACGATCTTAAATTTTATTATAAAATAAGTAGAACAGTCTAATTTATTAAACCAACTGAAAAGATTATCAATTATGAAACCTAAAATTTTAATTACCGCAGCTAACGGCAACACCGGATTTCCCGCGGCCATGGAACTTTTAACACTAGGATTCCCCGTCAGGGCCTTTGTGAGAAACCCAAACAGTGCGAAAGCGAAGCAACTGAAAAAATCCGGCGCTGAACTTTTTGTGGGAAATATTGAGAACATTAGCGATGTTCGGAAAGCCCTTTATGGCATCGAAAGAGCCTATTTTGTGCCTACTTACCCCAATGTTTTGTTTCAAGGTGAAACATTTGCCACTGCTGTGGATGAGTTAGGAACCAGACATATAGTGGTCCTCACGCAATGGCTTAGTTCCAATATCCACCCATCTGTTTACACAAAAGAGCATTGGTTGGTGGATCAGGCATTTAAACGCTTGTCCAATACAAGCATCACCTTTTTGAATCCTGGGTTGTTCGGATTTATTTATTTCTTGACACCAGAGCCCTTAGCTCAGTTTGGAATGCTCCCTGATTTTGGGACCAATGCACCCCCGTCCAACGAAGATATCGGGCTGGTAGCAGCCCATATTCTAAAAGATCCTGATGCCCATGAAGGTAAAACTTATCGAGTTACCGGTAAAGAGTTGCTTAACGCAAAGCAAATGGCTCAGGTGATAAGCAAGGTAATTGGCAGGAAAGTTAAAGTGACCGACATGTCACAAAAGATGATAAATAAAGTATTAAGGGCTTCCGGATATCCACAAATGGATATTTCTCAGGTTCGGTACTATATGGAAGAAGGGCACGCAGGTACCTGGAAAATTAATGCACCCACCAATGTGGTAAAAGACATTGTGGGAAAAGAAGCAGATGACTTCGAAACCATTACCCGTCGATATCTTACTAGTCGGCCTATAGCTCAACAAACACTGGCGAATAAGTTAAAAGCCCTGCTGTTTATGATAAAAGTGCTATTTACTGCGAATTGGAACATGGAAAAATTCGAAAAGGAACAAGGTTTCCCAAATTTTAGCAAAACACGATTATCCAGTCAGTCTCTTGAATGGCTGGCTACACATCAAATGTCAAATGTCGAACCTTATAAATTTAATTATCATGCAAATCCTAGCAATTGACAAATTAACCAAGGGTACCACCGAAGAGAAGATGCGGCACCATTTACCAAAGGAATTGGCCCATACTATTCAGTTGTACCTGGATGAAAAGATACGGACTTTCTTCTTTAGAAAAGATCGTCCAGGAGTAGTATTTATTATGGAAAGTGATTCGCTTGATGAAGCACAAAGGGTAATCAATGAGCTTCCATTGGTAAAAGAAAAGTTGTTGGACTTCGAACTAGTTCCCATTGGGCCTTTGAAACCGTTAGAAATACTTTTAACAGCTCCTGGAGCCTACATAAAAATTAGTTAAAGGCTTTTATTACAGTTTAATTTAATACTTCTGATTCATGTGTCCCTCAAGGATAGGAACTATTCTTGAGGGATTAATTTAGCCCTTGCACATGGTTATCCCATACCATATTTCGCTGTTGATCAGTTAAGATCTGCTGAACTACAATCCCCTTATTTCGTATGAATTTTTAGCTGCTTCATCAATGGCAGCCGGATCTGAGAAGGAAAATCCTTACCGTGATGAATGACATTGTGAGCCACTTTGGCCTCAGTCTCGTCATAATTGTTCCCCCCGGTATTTAGATTTCGGGCAAAACGCGGGAAATTGCTGCTGGAGATCTCAATACGTAAACGATGCCCCTTTTTAAAGAAATTACTGGTGGACATAGGGGTCAGTTTCACTTCATATACTTTCCCCGACTCCATAAAAACTTCCTTATCGTACCCTTCACGGTAGCGGACCCTTTGGATGGTCTCGTCTAAATTGAACGCACGGCCATCTGGATATACATCAATTAATTTTATGGTGAAATCGGTGTCCTTAACATCTGAAGAAACAAATAAAGTGGTTTCAATGAATCCGCTAACTTCCACTCCTTCCTCCAGCGGATCTGAAGTATACACCAGGATGTCGTTGCGGGATTCCAGCTGTCGCTGATCAAAAGCACCGCCTTCAATGGCATTGCCGGTACAGCAGACATTGCCACCATGTGAGGGAACCGGATTTAGAGGATCATAGGTGAATGAGTCGGACTGATTGTCTGAAGGCAACCCCAAGTTCAATTTACCATCGCCATACAAGCTATTGGCATGGCCCTCACTGTCCAGATAAAGCGTGGTCATTTGGGCCTGACGGGGCGGCCAGGTATCGGAAGTTTGCCATTTATTGCTGCCCATGGTATAGTATTGCACCCTGGGCATATCCAGGATGCCATTTTTTTCTCCCTTGAGCCAGTAGTCGAACCAGCCATAGACTATTTCGTCATAATTTAGTCGGGCATCACCAAGATCCCGCTCTCCTACAATGGTGTTTTCGGTAGCCCGGGTAAACCGACAATGCAGGGTTGGGGCAATCACCAGGTATTGGTTATCCGCTACCTCCCGGTCTTGGATGTTGTTGCGCACATGATTGAACAGGGCCAAGTTAGGACTGGTCGATACATCATACCAAGACACAAACCAGAAACTTGGCACCCCAAAACCCATGTCGTCGTGATACAATCCTCCTTGATACCAGGCAGGGTCATTAGGTTTGCGACGCACCATTTTCTCATAGACCCCCAAAGGTCCCTGGTGTGATTTGATGATATCCTGCAGGGGCAGGTGGTAAAAGGCCTCCGACCAGTCAACATCGGGGTATTCAGGGGCCATATCATAGAATCGCTGCAGACGTTGGAGGTCTTGCTGGGAGATTCCTTCGGGTAGTTTAGGCTTTAGTTCGTCATGCTGGGTGCGGTACAACCAGGATATGAACAGCATCTGTTCCACGCCACCCCGGTACCAATTTCCCTGTTCAAAGTAGTCCCCTACCCTGCCTACGCCAGCTCCATAACCCTGAGGGACCATGGCGGTATGTGCCGGATGATCCAGGGCGGCTACCGCCATTTGCCATTCAGCGGTGGAAGAGCAGCCCAAGGTACCGATCTTTCCGTTGCTCCAGGACTGTTCCGACATCCAAGATAAAGCATCATACCCATCGGTTAGTGGCGTCCCTAAAATATCCCACTCACCTTCTGAGAAAAACCGCCCTCTTTCATTCTGTACTACATAGGCATATCCTCTATTAACGGCCTCATAAGCGCGCTCATAAGTGCGGGTACGCACTTCGCCATCACCCCAGGAATTGAAATTGTAAGGAGTACGTGAGAAGATAACAGGTACTGGGTCATTGGTTTTAGGTCGGTAAATATCGGTGGCCAGCCTCACTCCATCTCTCATGGGCATCATCACTTTTTGGTCTATGATGGCGATCCCCTGCAGTTTTTCCAGGATTTCCTGGGCTTGGACCGAAGAGAGACCTGTGAAGCACACTACTAAGGGAATAAATATGGCTAATAACGTTCTCATGAGCATTGGAGCTTGTTTCTTGGTTAAACAAAATATTAAATTTTCGGGGGGGAACCATTAAAAAGATTAAAGAATAGGTAATCCTTTGCTCTGTTCCAGGTTCGGCGGACCTTTGTGTGTGGAAGAGTTGGATCGTCTTAAGGTTTGGGAATAGCTTAAAAATAGTTCAAAATATTGTTTGCACAACTGCTGGCGAGAGGCTGCGATATGTGGTTTTCGCGCCTGGCTAGTCTTAATAGCATTAATTTTCACCTTGACATTGGCCCGGTAAAGCTTATAGTAAAGAAATAACCGCTCCTCTGCCTGATTGCGGATTACCGGGAACCGGCTATTGTAAATAGTTATAAAATAGTCACTCAGGTCCTGACGCCCGGAAAACTCCAAATCCATGCAAAAGAAAGCTAATTCACAAAGTATATCGATCTGTCTCAAGTGCGGATCAAATTCAATGCAATCAAATATTACCGGTTCCCTTAGCAGAAATATATTGCCGGAATGCAGGTCTCCATGGCAATCACGGGTAAAACCTTCCTGATCCCGCTGGTTGATTAAGTGGATGTTTTCCTGAATGAACTGTTCAACAAATGAAACGGATTCATTCAATTTTTTGGCAGCGGCAGTACCCAACTTTGCCTCAATCCACGGTTGCACTTGTTGAATGTCATTGAAATCATCAATGAGCATCTGAGGAGTGACTTTATCCTTAACCACTTCTGTACTTTGGTGGAACTTTACCAGTTGACCGGCAATATTTTTAATATCCTGGTTAGTAACACTGGAATCAACTAGCAGCCTTTCCATTTCCCGTGAGTTGTCCAGACGGCGCATAGCCACTGCATAATCTACGATAGAACCCTTTTCCAAACCCAGATAGTAAATGTCGTTTTCCCTGCTAATGGGTAAAACCTCCAGATATACATCTGTGGTAAGCCTCTGGTTCAACACTAACTCCTGCTCGCAGAAGTACTTTCTTTTTTCTAAGGTTGAGAAGTCCAGGAAACTGAGCTTGAGGGGTTTTTTGATCTTGTAGGCGTACTCCTCGCACAGCAGCACCCAAGAGATATGGGTCTGCTTTACAAGCTGACAGTGCTGATCATGCGGAAGATGTCCCCTTTCAACTAATTCAAGTATCTGATGTTCCTTCATAATTTACAGCTTTGATAAAATCTATACCTAGCTCTATCATCTCCGTCAAGGTGAGCTGGTCTGTCCTGAGCTCAAGATGCATTTTACCCAAAGTTTGAAACTCAGATTTGATCTTTTTATAAACCTCGTAATCAGCATCACTATCAGGACGCTTATGTTGGAGCCTGGATGC
>JAOTYN010000198.1 GCA_029861825.1 Cyclobacteriaceae bacterium | reverse complement strand
TTAGCGATTTGGAGTATTATAAGTTTACCGGACCAAGGCCCAGTGCCTATATACCGTTATGTTATTTCCGGTGGCATTTCCCTGGTGGCGGTATTGGTTACCATTAAGGTGTTCTGGGGTTATCAAACCATTCGATTAAACCAGGACAGCTGGCGGGTCACCTACCTGCTTAGACCTGGCAAGAAAATTTTCAGGACCCAGCAAATTGCCTGGTGGAAAGTGACTACCATTAATACCAAGGGGGGCATTTACGAAGAGTTGCACATCCATACTGATGGTGGTGGGAATATTAAGGTAAGTCCCCAGGAACATACCTCATACTCTAAAATCTTGCATCACCTGCAAAAGAAGTGTTCCAAAAAACGGCTTAAGGAAGATTAAATGGTATTTTGAAGGCAAAGAACATGGTTATGATCAAATCCTTGATGTTAGTGGGCCTGGGCGGGTTTTTAGGAAGTGCCGCCCGCTATGCAGTTCATTTGTTGATCGGCGAGCGCTGGTCATTGGTTTTTCCCTGGGGCACCTTTACTGTAAATATCGTAGGCTGTTTGCTTATTGGGCTTGCTCTGGGGGCCGCCAGTCGAGGTGATGTTATGAGCAATACCATGAAACTATTGTTGGTGACTGGATTTTGTGGGGGATTTACCACATTTTCGGCCTACAGCATGGATGGAATTCATATGCTGGAACAGGGCCATAACCTACAGTTTTTCTCCTATGCCTTGGGGAGTGTGGTGGTAGGATTGGCGGCTACATTTTTGGGACTGGTAATTGCCAGATAACGGTATGATAGGAATACCGGGAATTGTGGCAGCTAACTATACGTACAGACGTCGCGTAAAAACACGTGGGTCTACTTTCTGCTAACACACCCCTGGAAACAAACAAAATCAGAATCCCCAGTCAAAATCATCCAGCGATTGCAGCGCCTTGGTCAACAGATCAATGGATGCCTGAATATCTTTCTTGTTAGCCATCTCTATAACCTGATGCAGATACCGGGTAGGTATAGAAATCGCACCGGATATGGCCCCGTTTTTTCCGGTTTTCTGAACGGCGGCGGTATCAGTACCTCCTGCAGTCAAAATTTCTGGTTGCCAAGGAATTTTATGCTCATCAGCCACTTTTTTGAGGAAATCCACCATACGGTAATCACTGATGGCCGAGGCATCCATGATCTTAATGGCCGCTCCCTTTCCTAAGGACGTGATCTGTTCGTGAGCTTGCGCCCCTGGCAGGTCATAAGCGATGGTGGTATCCAGTCCAAATCCAAAATCAGGGTTGATCTGATGGGCTGCTACCTGTGCTCCCCGCAGCCCCACTTCTTCCTGGACGGTGAAAATACCATAAACATCATAGGGAACGGATTTCAAATTTTTCAGCGTTTCCAACAACACAAAAACAGAAACACGATTGTCAATGGACTTGCAGTTTACACATTCACCCATTTCGATAAACTCCCGTTCCCGGGTTATGGGATTACCTACCTGAATCAATTCTTTAACCCGGTCCGCTTCCATGCCGCAGTCAATAAAATAGTCCTTGTTTTTAGGCATTTTATTGCGCTCTTCGGGAGTCATCACATGAATAGGCTTACAACCCATTACCCCCATTATGTCCTCCTTGCCGTGAATTACTACCCTCTGGGCGGTTAGGGTTTTGGGATCGAAGCCCCCTAAGGTGTGAAATCTGACAAACCCGTGGTCATCAATGTGGGTCACGATAAAGCCAATCTCATCCATGTGTGCGGCCACCATCACTTTCTTGCCTTCAGGGTTCTTCTTGGCTCTTTTCACCGTATGGATGTTACCCATATTATCCACCGTAAGTTCATCCACCAAAGGTTCGACTTCCTTGATCACCAGATTACGTATTTCGTGCTCAAAACCTGGCGCTCCGAAGGCGGTGCAAATATCTTTGAGGAGCTTAATGTTCAGTTTGCCCATTACCATTTAGTTTAAGGTCCAAAGGATGCTGTTTTTTTAAGAATATCATTGACTTCGGGATTCTTATTCATGATTGGCGTCGCCTACCACAATGGACAGCCCTGTCACTGTGAATCATATGGAACCGGCAAGTTTCCAAGACGGTAAAGTGCGCACGAGAGGAATCGAACCTCCACGCCCAAAAACGGGCACCAGGCCCTCAACCTGACGCGTCTACCAGTTCCGCCACGTGCGCATATTGCTAGTTGATCGAGGGAATGCAAAAGTAGAATTATTTGCTAATAGTTCAAAGCCCCTTTGACACTTCTACATGTACCTGCTAATCGACAGTAAAAAGGGTATCTGTAAAATAGCTGTTGCGGTCGAAAAAATGTTCTATGATCCTAAATCCAGTGTGATCTGCCAGTTGTTCTAATGTGGCCAGGTCATACTTTTGCGACAGCTCCATGGCGATAGTCTCCCAAGGCTCGAAGTGAAAAGAGGCGTCGAGTTTTTCAATGGTTACAGTTTGCCGGCAGTTGCTTACCAAAAAACTGCGGGCTTCACCGTTACTGGGATTGTAAGTGGGCCTGTGAACGAAAGTACTCAAATCGAAATTGCCACCCAATTCCCGATTGATCCTTTCCAACAAGTTCAGATTGAAGGCCGCCGTAACCCCTTTACTATCGTTATAGGCACTGGCAATGACTTTTGGATCCTTCTTCAGGTCTACCCCCAGTAAAAGATGATCTCCTCGGGTAAGGATCTCCGCGAGTCTTTTTAAAAAATCCAAAGCTACTGGTTTGATGAAATTTCCAATATTGGAGCCTAAGAAAAGCACCACTTTCTTACGCTCGGCGTTTTTAGGCAATTTGGAAAGCATCTCGAAGTACTCCCCTTGAAGGGTCTGTATAGAAAGCTCTGGCAAATTTTCCTTAAGATCGCTTTCAAGTTGATCCAACACATTTTGACTGATATCGATGGGTTTATAGGTGAAATCCACCTTTTGTGATTTGAAATGCTTTAGCAATACTTTAGTCTTTAGCCCATTCCCGGCACCAAATTCAATTAGATCAAACGGTTTGTGATTCACTTGCAGTCTGTCCAAGATTTGCTGCTTGTGGGATTCAAAGATCTCGTACTCAGTACGGGTGAGATAATATTCGTCCAATGCCATAATTCCTTGGAACAGGGCGTCTCCTTTTTGGTCGTAGAAATATTTGGACGACAAATACTTGGGCTTTTCGGAAAGTCCCTGGAGGACATCCCGTGCAAACTGCTGGTTCATATGAATGTAGGGATTATTCGTGGGATTCCGCCAGACGTATTCCGGTAAATTGCCAGCGCAAATGAGGATGAAAAAAATTTCTATATGTAGGCCTGATGTGATCCCGCGGCGTAGCGCAAGAGCCTCCTCTCAGAACCATTTGATTGATCATAAACTTACCATTGTATTCTCCCAAAGCCCCCGGCTGGGTTTTGAAATAGGGGTATGATGCATAAGCGCTACTGGTCCACTCCCAGGCATCTCCGTAGAATTGATATCCATGGGGATCAGTGCCCGTTGGTAAATACCTCCCTTCTTCCTGGAACTGTGCCATAGGTGGTATCTCCTTAACATAAGTAGTGCAAGCAGCTTCCCATTCAAATTCTGTAGGCAATCGCTTGCCGCTCCAACGCGCGAAAGCTTCTGCTTCATAATAGCTAATGTGGGTGACTGGTGCCTGCCAGTCCAGGGGCTGCAACCCTCTAAGTGTGTAACTGTGCCACTCCCCTGACACTTCATACCAATACATGGGTGCCTGGATCTTTTCTGCTTTAACCCACTCCCAGCCTTCCATCAACCAGTATTTAAAGTCTTTATAACCACCGGCTTTCATGAATTCTAAATATTCTCCGTTGGTGACCAGTCGATCCATTATACCAAAGCCGTGCAGGTACACCTGGTGTACTCCCAGCTCATTATCAAAGCAGAATCCTGGTTGTTGATGCCCTATAGTGTACAGGCCTTCTGAAACGGGCAGGAAATTCGCAGGGTCAGCGGGGCTATTTGCGGTGTCTGGCCGATTGGTCTTGAAATAGTTGGGGAAAAGAGGGTTATGGCCTAATATATACTTGATGTCTGTTACTAGAAGCTCTTGGTGTTGTTGTTCGTGCTGCAGCCCTAATTCAAACACCTCCAGAAATCGGGGTGTGGGTTCAAAGTCATCAGCCAACAGATCCTCCATGGCCTGGTCCACGTACTGCCGATAGGTATACACATCTTCCACAGTGGGACGGGTGAGATTGCCCCGGTCAGCCCGCAGTACCCTTTTACCTACCGTTTCATAATAGCTATTGAAAACATAGCTGTAATCATCATCATAGATCTTATAATCAGCTTTGAATGGCATCAATAGAAAAGTTTCAAAGAACCAGGTTACGTGAGCCAGATGCCATTTGGGTGGGCTCACATCTACCACTGGTTGCACCACGTAATCTTCCTTTCCCAAAGGTTTGCAGATATGCTCGCTGGACGCCCGCACTTTCTTATAACGAGCCCGCAGGCTAGCGCCCTGTATGGTTTCAACTTGCATGTTACAGTTTAATGGATCTTTAAAATACACAAAATGATAAGTAAGTAGTAATAGAGAATTACTAATTATACTGATTGAATAAAAATAAGTTTGCGGTAACACAGATTTTATAATAAAAGCCCGGCCCTGACTTGACTCCGGGAGATTTCCGCAGAGGACCAAGGTCAGGGCCGGGCTCATTGCTGACTGATATTTATTTAAGTGATGTTATTATCTCGAAAAGCGTATTCTATTTTAATAATCCTTAAGCGATGATATCATCTACTTACAGCCAACACAGCATAGGAGTCTTTCTCATTCATTGAAACCTGAGAAATGTCCTGCTGCTCTATTACATACATTTTATTGTTATCTACTACAAAGTTCATGTTATACTGGAACAGGTCGGACTGCTGCGTCACTTTTATGTCCCTGGTATTGAACTTGTACTCCTCGGACTCTATGGCCAATACATAGTCAATATCAAAAGCCATGTTAAAGGCATAGTTTCCGTTCACCAAATCGGTAGTAGTAGTAGATTGTACCTCATTGGTTTTCTTGTTGATCAAGGTAACTTTAGCCTGGAAAGACTGATCGGGGTCTTTCTTAGTCACTTTACCTTTCAGCAAGAATAAGGAAGCCGATAAATTAGGACGCTCCATCACATAGATGTCGTTTTGTCCATCTTCAGTAAAATAAACTGAATTGAAATAAGCCTTATTCCCTTGAGCATTCAGAGAGAAATGGATATCGTCCTGCGCGGTGTTAATAGGATATCCAACATTCCTGGGAGCGCTCCAGGCGCCATCAGCCAATACAGTTGAGAAGATATCATAGCCACCCATGCCTTCATGTCCGGTAGAACTGAAGAATAAGGTCGCATCATCAGTATGAATTTGAGGAGCATCTTCGTTGGCATTGGTGTTAACAGCCGGACCTAAGTTCTCAGCTTTACCCCACTTACCACCGGCGGTTTTTTTGGACCGATAGATATCGATACCTCCATAACCACCCGGACGATTACTGGCAAAGTACATGTACTTACCATCTTTGGAAATACTGGCACTACCTTCCCAATACTGAGAGTTCACATCGCCTTCCAATCTTTCGGGGTTGCTCCACTTGTCTCCTTTGCGCTTGCTGACGTAAATGTCACCGCCATTATGATCTTTGTAAATAAACAATTGCTTGCCATCATAAGACAGCCCTATTCCAGCGTCGTGCATTTTGGTATTCAAACCGGCTATAGCCGCAGGCTTGGACCACTGGCCGTTACCATTTCTGGTGGCCATGAAGATATCTTCATAGAAACTACCGTCCTTGGCAACTTTACCACCTGTGCTATTGCTTCGGCGAGAAGTAAAAATCAAAGTAGATTCATCAGCAGATACCAAAGGAATATAATCAGGATATACACTGTTTACATGCTTACCTACACTTTTGATCTCCAGTCCCAGGGCATCGGGTACCAAAGCGGTTCCAGTTAAACAATCCTCCATATATTCTTTCACTTTGGCACTCTTTTCAGAAGCATTACTATGTTTACCATTGCGCAACTGACGATTGTATTTATGATAATGCACTACCGCCTCACCGAATTTGTGATTAAGATGATAAGCTCGCGCTAAATAAAATTCCAAGTCAGGATGTACATAGCTACCTTTTTTAGCTAGTTCAAAATGGGCCAGGGCTCTACCGGGAACTTCACTTTCCAAAATGTAAAACAATCCTATTTTGAAATTGGTGGCCGCATCAAAACTTTCCGCTTCGTCCTCTTTCATGGCCATTTCATCCAGATATATAGTTTTCCCATTGACCTTATAGCCACTGGTATTGCTTCGAGCAGTTCTTTTCACAGGCTGAGCTTTCATCTCAAAACTTCCATCGGCCAATAAGTTTTTGGCCTGATTTTTCTCGGTCAGTGAAACATCATCGATCAACACTCCTTTATTGGGATCACCACTGAGGCTGATCACGTAAAAACCGATAAATGTTTCAGCTGCACCAGCTTTGAATTCAAAACTGTCGTAATTGAAGCTACCTGCTGCTGTACTGTTATCAATGAAAACATCATAAGCTAAATTACCATTTACAGATATTCGCAGAGTTTTGTCACCTGCAGATTGACGATGGGCAAAGGCAAATTTAACCTGATAAGTAGTACCAGGAATGGTCTTAACATACTGACCCATATTGCTCAGTTCATCAACTTCAGCAAAATAGTTGCCTTCCGCTACAGATTTCAATCCGTATACCGGAGTGGCTACACGAGGTTTAAAATAGATTCCAGTTGACCTATTTTCAGGTTTCCAAGGCTTCCATGCCTGGCTATTGTTATTAGATTGAGCTAACGTGCTCATATTCATTGCGATAATTCCGATTGCAGTTATTATTAACTTTTTCATGACGACATACTTTTTCTAGTGTACCGCATATCACACGGTTCACACCTATTAAAAAATTGATTAAGAAATAAAAATTAAAGACGTCAGACTACGGTATTCAAAGGCAAAGCACCCCTTTTGGGCGGTTCACAGAGGAATCCCAATTAGTCATAGTTGGACCAACTGCTATATAGCTTTGAATAATCTACCAGAAATGAAAATCTCGAAAGGTCGTAACCGATTTCACTCGATTACTTATTTGCTGCTTGAAGGCGCACCCAATTCTGGGTGGTTAATGAAGTACCAAATAATCCACATTTGAAGTACTTCATTGAAAGAGTACTCTGATTGACATCAATCAGTTGCTAAATTGCGAAATAATATAGAGTCTGCAATACCTAAATCTGCTGCTTTATTCCCTATGTGAGATTTAATAATTAAGTCACAAAAAATGGGCAAATTTTGCTTCGTTTTTGTAGGCAACACTTAACAAAGAGAGATGTAAGGTTTCGTTCGAATATTAAGATTTTGGCAAAATACTAGCACTCGTTAGTTTAGTAAATCAAGCCATATTACATCATTTCTCTAAACAGATCACTCTTTTCAGTACAAATAACACGTTTTGAGCCAATTTCATTACATGTAGGGTTAAAGTGAACAATGTGTAATAAATAGAATGGTATTGAAGTTTCAACACCTAATTCCAACATGTTGGTTGAAACCTACCAGTTCGGTGCACTTTAAGGA
>JAOTYN010000197.1 GCA_029861825.1 Cyclobacteriaceae bacterium | reverse complement strand
TCATTTTGTGGAAAAAAAGCTGCTCTATGAAACCAGCCATTTTACAAAGAAAAAGTATATGGACGAGCGCCCCACCACCGTAGAGATCGGCAATAAATGCCCAGGCCGTATTGGTGAATGGCTGGGGTGGCAGATCGTAATGAAGTATATGAAAGAAAATCCCCAGATATCTTTAGACCAACTAATGGAGAGTGAAGACGTTCAAGGTATCTTTACTCAGTCACGGTATAAACCGCCGAATCGTTGAACTGGGGCTTTTGAGTGGTTATAATTCTATCAATCCTATCCAAGGCTATCTCTTTGGAATACAGTTGTTCGCCAGCCCGTCGGGCATTCTTTTGGAAGCGCCGCAGTAGTTTTGGATCGTCCTTAAATGGCCTGATAAGTTTCGCAAAATTTTCAGGCTGTTGTGGATCGGCATAAAACCCCAGTTGGTGCTGCTCCACTACCTGTTTCAACCATCCTTTAAAGTTTATGATAACCAGTTTACCGGCGGCCAGGCCGTCGAAAAACTTGTTGGGGCTGCCGGTTTGAAGCACTGGAAGCGCAGCAAATGAAATATAAATGGCATCGCTTATATCCAGCACTTTCCGTATTTCATCTTTCGGCATATAGTCCAAAAAGGTCATGTTGCGCAGACCCCGACCCAGCGATTTTATCCTATCAAGCTCCGAACCACGCCCTACAACTAAAAAATGTATGCCGGGATCCCTTTCCTCAGTTGACCCCGCGACCCGCAGCAAAAACTCCAAGTAATTGGCTTTTCCGGCAGTACCAAAGTACAGAATTACGAATTTACCCTGCAGATCCAAGTCCCTATAACGCTTATTGGATTCCGCGCTGTAACGGAAATACTGGCAATCAGCCATATTTGGTACTACTGATACCGGGCATTCCGGCACCACCTTTAAAATAGCCTCCTCGATATCCGGGGAAAGGGCCACTACCTGTGAGGCCTCTTGATATATTTTCTTTTCCAAGCTTCGCAGGCGCTTGATCAACATGGTACTTTTTATAACGCCCATCTGTATGGGAGCCTCTGGCCATAGGTCGCCTACCTCAAAAATAAAAGGCAGGTTACGCTGTGATTTTAGTTTCAAGGCTATCCACCCCACCGTGAGAGGGGTGGAAAGGGCATAGCAAAGGTCGATAGCCTCCAGGGTCTTAGCCTTATGCAAGGCCATTCTGGCGAATTTGGCAAAAGCATATATCCTAGACCAAAAGCCTAAATGGTTCTCATAAAATACTGGCATAAAATGGATACGTACCCCATTTTGTACCTGGGTGTATCCATGGCGCTGATTGTGGGCGGTAATAACCTCTACCTGATGACCTCTCTGCTGCAGACCTTGAGACAGATAATACGATCTCATAGAACCTCCTGCTTCAGGTGTACTGAAATGCTGATGAATAATCAGAATTTTCATAAGCATTAATTACAAAGCCACTGGCGTGTCACCGCCAAGATCAACAGGTCATGAATCCTTTAAGAAAAGATAGGATTAATTGAGTTTGAATAGTCCATTATTCCTTGCAGCACTCTGGCAGAAGGAGATTTCTGGACTTTATCCAGGAGAGTTTTGATCGTTTCCAATTGGACATAATCATCCAAAAGATCTGATCGACAGATCATGGCCTTTTCAAATTCCCGATTTTCAGTTTGGCTGGTTTCCTTGTAAAGGTATCTTACTACATCATTGGGGGTAAATATTTTGATCATAGGCGATATTATATTGTTTCATTTTCTTTCGCAAATTGATCAAAGCATATCGCATACGTCCTAAAGCTGTGTTAATACTGACCTCGGTAGCATCAGCTATTTCCTGAAAGCTCATTTCCATGTAGTGTCGCATGATCAGCACTTCTTTCTGTGCCGGCGGCAACTCCTGGATCAGTAATTTCAGCTTTTCGTGAGTATCTTTCACGATTTGCTTTGATTCTATTGAATCTTCAGAGAACTCCATATTATTAAAGACATTGCTGCCATCCTCCATAACAATGGTAGGGTACCTTTTGGCTCTTCTGAAATTATCAATAGCTAAATTATGGGCAATACGTAGAATCCACGGAAGAAACTTCCCCTCTTCATTATACTTCCCTAATTTTATAGTATTAATGACCTTTATAAAGGTCTCTTGCATTAAATCCTCTGCTATGTAATTGTCTTTTACAATTAAGTAAATGGTCGTGAAAACCCTGGACTTGTGGCGGTTCAACAATTCCGCAAAAGCCTCCTCGTTACCGGTTTTGTAAAGCGAAATCAATTGACTATCGCTTATCGAATATTTCTTCATTTCATAACCTGTTTAGTAACGTAGAAGTCTATGCCATATTGTTGTATGTGGGGTTGGTTTTAAATAATTTTCAATAAAAAAGAATAGTAAAACTACTCAATTCGGAACTAACATGCAAAACATTTTAATCACACCAAAGGTGGGACTTTTGTTATTCCATTGAGGATCAAGCAATTGTTATACTCAGTGTGAACATCAACATAATAACATTCTGCAATTACCAATCCAAAGTTATCTAAGTTACAAAAATAATCTCCAGTGGTTTGTCCTTAGAATTACAGTTGTATGTTTTGTTCCTAAATTGTAAAAAATTATTGGCCTATCGTATCTTTGCCCCCAATGCAGACGGATACCCTAGCCACCCTGGAAAATATTGATCAGCTCGATCCCAAGAGGTATATCCTAATCAAGGGAGCAAGGGTCAACAATTTAAAGTCCCTATCTGTAGCCATCCCCCGAAATCAGCTGGTGGTAATAACAGGTCTTTCCGGCTCGGGAAAATCCTCGCTGGCTTTCGATACCCTGTTTGCCGAGGGTCAGCGGATGTATGTTGAGAGCCTTAGTGCCTACGCCCGTCAATTCTTAGGACGCATGGAGAAACCGGAGGTTGACTATATCAAAGGGATCTCTCCAGCAATCGCCATCGAACAGAAACCCAATACCCGTAACCCCAGATCAACAGTAGGTACCAGCACAGAAATTTATGATTACCTGAAATTACTCTTCGCACGGATTGGCCTGACCTACTCCCCCATATCCGGCGAGGTGGTATCACGCGACACGGTTTCCGATGTGGTGGATAATATTAGTCAACTCCCACCCTCCAGCAAATTTGTTATTGCCTGCCCGTTGGTCCATAAAGAAGATAGAAGCCTGGAAGATGAACTGAAGGTCCTTTTGCAAAAGGGCTTTACCAGGATTCTGGTAAATGGCGAAACCTTCTTCATTGAGGAAATTCTTCAGCAGGAAGAATTTCTACCACAAGAAATCAGCATCTTGATCGACCGCGGCAAGGTAGTAGACGATGAAGACGAGAGATTTCGCTGGGCCGACTCTGCACAGACGGCATTTTTTGAAGGAGATGGCTTTTGTCACATTCTGGATGAACAGGGCCACTTGAACATCTTTTCTGACCGATTCGAAAGGGATGGCATTACCTTTCAGGAACCCACATCCAACCTTTTCAGTTTCAATAATCCTTATGGAGCCTGCAGCCGTTGTGAAGGTTTCGGAAAGATCTTGGGTATAGATGAAAATCTGGTGGTCCCCAACCAGGAGCTTTCTGTATTTGAAGGGGCTATCGCTGCCTGGCGCAGCGAGACTATGAAAAAATGGCTACGCCCACTGCTAAACGAAGCACTTGACTGGGGATTTCCCATCCACCGAGCGTATAATGAGCTTTCTGTGGAACAGGTTGATATACTTTGGAACGGTTATAAGAATTTTAAAGGCATTCATCGCTTTTTTAAACACCTGGAGTCCAGAACCCACAAGATTCAATACCGGGTATTATTGTCCCGATACCGGGGGCGGACCGTTTGTCCGGATTGTCGGGGAAGTCGGCTGCGAAAAGATGCCAGCTACGTGAAAATACAGGGAACCAGTATCACAGACTTGGTCCTGATGTCGGTGGAAGAAGTGATTAATTTTTTTAAAGAGCTGCAATTGGAGCCCCACCACCAACAGATTGCCCGCAGGATCCTAGTGGAAATTGAGAACCGCTTATCATACTTGTCAAAAGTTGGCTTGGGGTATCTTAACTTAAATCGTTTAACCTCCACACTATCCGGCGGAGAATATCAAAGAATACGACTGGCTACATCCCTGGGAAGCGCCCTGGTGGGATCCATGTATATCCTCGACGAACCCAGCATAGGTTTGCACCCTCGAGATACCCAACAACTAATAGAGGTGATTTCCAGTTTAAGGGATCTGGGTAATTCCGTAATTGTGGTGGAACATGATGAAGAAATAATGCGCGCTTCGGATTATCTGATAGACATTGGACCCGACGCAGGCACCCATGGCGGAAAACTGGTGTTCCACGGACGTCTTGAAGATCTAACCGATGAACACGATACGCATACCGCCCGCTTCCTAAATGGCACCAGCTATATTGCTATTCCAGCAAAAAGAAGGAAATGGAAAGACAGCATTACTCTTTTGGGTGCACGAGCCCATAATTTGAAAAATCTGCAGGTGCAACTTCCTCTAAATGTCCTAAATGTAGTGACCGGAGTAAGCGGATCGGGCAAAAGTACCTTGATAAGGGATATATTGTACCCGGCGTTGAGTCGGGAACTAGGCTTGCCAGGCAAGGTTCCGGGCAGTTACGATCAGCTCCAGGGCGATCTCGACAAAGTGACTCAGGTGGAGTTAATCGATCATAATCCCATAGGAAAGTCATCGCGATCGAATCCGGTGACCTATGTGAAAGCCTATGATACTATTCGCCAGTTATTTGCGGAGCAAGGTCTGGCCCAGCAACGTGGGTATAAACCCTCCCAATTCTCATTCAACGTGGATGGTGGAAGGTGTGAGAACTGCCAGGGGGAAGGGCTGGTCCAGATTGAAATGCAATTTATGGCCGACCTGCAATTAACCTGCGAAAGCTGTGGGGGGAAGCGCTTTAAAGAGGAAATATTAGAGGTAAAATATAAGGACAGGAACATTGCCGATGTTCTGGAAATGACGGTTGAAGAAAGTCTGGACTTCTTCAAGGACCACAAGACTATTGTGCGAAAACTAAGTCCTCTTCACGAAGTAGGACTGGGATACATTACGCTGGGACAATCTTCCAATTCTCTGAGTGGAGGGGAAGCACAAAGAGTAAAACTGGCTTCTTTTTTAGGCAAAGGCAAATCCGATTTTCAGCATCACGTTTTGTTCATTTTTGACGAGCCCACTACCGGATTGCATTTCCATGACATTGAAAAACTGCTTACCGCATTGAACGCCTTAGTCGAACAGGGCAATACCGTGATTGTGATCGAACATAATTTAGAGATCATTAAATGTGCGGACTGGCTAATCGACCTGGGCCCGGAGGGAGGCGATTTGGGGGGCAACATATGTTTTGCCGGCATCCCGGAAGAACTCGTGAAAGTGAAAGACAATCACACGGCAATGTTTTTGGCGCCAAAACTAAGTTAAAGCATCATTCATAAGCTTAAAATGGTAACTTTATGTGGTCACTTCAACCGCAAAATATGAGAAAAAAAATAGTAGCAGGTAACTGGAAAATGAACAACGATTGGCAAGAGGCCAATACGCTAACTACACAGGTTCTGGACCTGCTTAAAGACCGGGGCATAGCCGCAGAGGTGGTTATAGCTCCTCCATATGTTCACCTGGAAAAGGTCGTATCCATGGTTTCAGGAACTAACGGCGTTAGTGTAGCTGCCCAAAATTGTCATCAGGAAAGCTCCGGCGCCTATACCGGAGAAGTGTCGGCCGCCATGCTAGACTCCATTGGAGTACAATTCGTGATCTTAGGACACAGTGAAAGAAGGGAGTATTTTAAAGAAAGCAATGAATTATTGGCTCAAAAAGTAAATGCTGTCTTTGATCACGGCCTTACACCTATTTTTTGCTGCGGTGAGCCATTATCAATCCGGGAATCCAATCAGCAAATGGAGTATGTCACTCATCAGCTTACCGCTAGCCTCTTTCACCTGGAGCCTGCTCAAATACGCCAATCCGTAATTGCATATGAGCCAATTTGGGCCATTGGTACCGGTAAAACGGCCTCCGCTGAACAAGCCCAAGAGATGCATGCCGGCCTTCGCCAGCACTTTGAACAAAAATTTGGCCAGGAAATTGCTAATAATATACCGATCCTGTATGGAGGTAGCTGTAAGCCGTCCAACGCCCATGAGCTATTTGCCGGCCCCGATGTAGATGGAGGTTTGATCGGTGGAGCCAGCTTAAATGCTGAGGATTTCGTAGCTATCGTGGATAGCTTGTAAAAGGCTGACTAAACCAATCAATGTAATATTGATCCCTAAATGACCCGTTTTTATCGCCACATAGCCATTATTTTTATCCTGGTATTAAATGGTGTTGGTGGAATGGCCCAATCCTTTGATGCTTGTCAACTGTATGGCCAGGTCTTTGTTACCCAAGACCGCAATCAGGCAAATTTTAAGGTCTTTATTGAAGAGACCGAGGCCTTTGCCGATGTGGTGGTGTATCTTGAAGAAAATCGGTTGTTTGCAGACAAGCCCGGAATATGGTTCCTGACAGAAAATCAGGCCTTTGCCAATTTCAGCATTTATTTTGTTGAACAACCGGGAATGGCCGATTTCAGCATATTTTATACAGACGTCCTGTCATTTGCAGGGTGCAACAGGTGATGAACTACGTTGAGATTGAGATTTGTTGTAATGAGCCTCTGAAGGAGATCCTCACGGCAGAATTGTACCAGCTAGGGTATGAGTCGTTCTTAGACACCCCGGAGGGGCTTAAGGCCTATTCATCTACTACTTCCTACGATCCAAAGGAGTTGGAGGACCTGATCGCTCAGTATCCCCAGGTTGAAGAATTTACCAGTAATGAGATTGAGGAAGAAAACTGGAACCAGCAATGGGAAAGCAGTTTTGAACCCATAGTGGTGGATCGGCAATGCCGGGTCCGGGCAAGTTTTCACCAGAAGTCTGAAAATTTTCCCTTTGACATCATTATTGATCCTAAAATGTCTTTTGGGACCGGACATCATGAAACCACCGCTCAAATGATCAAGGATATGCTCACTCTGGACATCCGAAATCAGCGTTTGCTGGATGTGGGATGTGGTACGGGCATATTGAGCATCTTAGGAGAGAAAATGGGGGCCAGTCACATCACAGCCTTAGATATTGATGACAAAGCAGTGGAGAATACCCTTGAAAATGTTCGATTGAACCAGTGCAGAGTTATTGAAGTCCTCAAAGGAACGGTATCCACCTCCGGACTGTCCTCAGAATACCAGCTGATCCTAGCCAATATCAATCGAAATGTGCTGTTGGAAGATATTCCCAGATACGGCAAACTTTTGAGCCCTGGCGGGCATCTTATTGTAAGCGGATTTTATACCGAAGATCAACCACCAATCGTTAACACTTGTGAGGATAGTGGGTTACAAATCAAATCACAAAGCCAAGAAAATAATTGGGCAAGCCTGATTTTGGAGAAGAACTAAAGAATTGAACATGAAGCTGCGATACCTTTTATTTTGGTTGTTGATATTTCCTGGGTTGATCCAAGCCCAAAATTATCGTTTATCCGATAAGCCTCAAGAATTTATCATGGAGCTATCCTCCCTGCTTTCAGAAAGTAATGATACCCAGCCCAATCCTGTC
>JAOTYN010000606.1 GCA_029861825.1 Cyclobacteriaceae bacterium | reverse complement strand
GCAATTTTATTAATTGTGGCTGTACTCATTTTACAATGGATACAGTCGTGGACTGACCAGCGCATTTACATGAATTACCTGGCCTTCTTCCAGGGCATGCAAACGGAAAATTCGTTCTTCTACACTAATAACAAAAGTCTGTCCTGGCATCTGATCGCAGCTGAGTAATACTCGTACAAAATTGCCTAGAAACTCTATTTCCTCTATCCGTGTCTCAAATGCAGACTTATTACTTGCATCAGTAATAATAAATTCCTCCGGACGTATTGCCGCAATGACCTGGTCACCCTTGAAATACTCACTGTCAGTTTCAAGTTTGAATATCAACTCATCAATTTTAACACCATCATTTTCTATAACCTGTGCCTTAAAAAAGTTCATGGTACCGATAAAATCCGCCACGAATTTCGTTTGAGGCTGTTGGTAAATCTCATTGGGTGTACCAATCTGTTCCACGTAACCATCTTTAATGACTACGATCCGGTCCGCCATGGTTAATGCTTCTTCCTGATCATGCGTCACCATAACCGTTGTTACACCAAGCTTACGTTGCAGTTGTTTAATTTCATGACGCAAGAACGCACGCACTTTTGCATCTAATGCGGATAGAGGCTCATCCAATAACAATAAACTTGGAGAGGTAGCCAGTGCCCTCGCCAATGCGACGCGCTGCTGTTGGCCGCCGGACAGGTTTGAGGGATATGATTGAGTCTTGTCAGATAGGCCGACCAGCTCTAGAAGTTCAGCGACTCTTTCCTTTATTTGATCTTTCGGTGTTTTACGATTTTCCAGGCCATACGCTACATTTTTTTCCACTGTTAAATTTGGAAATAATGCATAGGATTGAAAGACAATTCCAAAATCCCGTTCTGCTGGAGGTAATACTGAAACATCTTTACCCGCTTGAAATATTCGCCCACTTGACTGCAAGTCCAACCCGGCAATTGCACGCAAAAGCGTTGTTTTACCACAGCCGGATGGCCCTAAAAAGCAGACAAACTCCCCTTCGACTATGTTCAAATTAACATCTTTTAAGGCTACAAAATCGCCAAACCGCTTGGATAAATCTTCGATGACCAAATAGTTGTTTTGTTTATCAGACATATAGATTTGTTTGGGTATGCTAGTGACCTTATAGAAAGGTCACTAGTTTTTTAATTAATGTAAATTAGCTTTTTGGTTCTGATTTGGAATCGAAGCGAGCCTGCCATTCTGATAATATCGCTTTCCTGTTTGCAGCAGCCCATTCAAAATCATTGTCTATCATTTTTTCAGGGATATTTTCCGGGAAATGCTCTACCGGTTTTGCCAGGCTTTGAATTCCAACGACGGCATAACCTTCGTTGTACATTTTGTTGGCTGTTTCGGATATTGACCAGTCGACAAGTGTTTTAGCTGCATCCATGTTATCAGTGCCTTTTACAATTGCTGTGGCTTCCATGTCCCAGCCGATACCCTCTTCCGGAATAATAATATCAATTGGGGCACCATCTGCTTTGGATTTGGCACCACGAAATGCGAATGAGACACCAATTGGAACTTCACCACGAGCAGCCTGTTTACAGGGTTTCGAACCGGAGTGGGTATAGTGATGAATGTTGGCATGTAACCCATCCATGAATTTCCAGCCCTCTTCTTCCCCAAAAATCTGCAGCCAGCTTGAAACGTCAAGAAAACCCGTACCTGAAGAATTGGGGTTGGGCATGGCAACATGATCTTTATACTCAGGCTTTGTTAAATCCTGCCAGGATGTAGGTGTTGCGAAACCATATTTCTCCTGCTCGACGGTATTCACACAAATGGCCGCTACCCAGGCGTCCATACCTGTCCATGTTGGCGGGTCAGATTTATCCACGAATTTAGGATCAAGTGCATCCATGCCATTTGGCGCATAAGGCTCAAGCATGTCTTCGGCTTTCATCAACAATAAACTTGTTGCAGCCAGTCCCCAGATGACATCAGCCTGAGGGTTGGCTTTTTCAGCCAGTAACTTTGCTGTAACAATACCGGTTGAATCACGTACCCAGTTAATTTTGATATCAGGGTGATCGGCATTAAAGCGCTCTG
>JAOTYN010000605.1 GCA_029861825.1 Cyclobacteriaceae bacterium | reverse complement strand
ATGCAGGGTTAGGATTGCCAACCACATCAACTATAGGTTCAGCCAATAGGTCAGTTTCACTACCAATGCCCGCGACTTCGGCTGATTGAAATCAATAAATTTACCATCGTCACCAGCTAGGTAATTATCGGTATACACGATAAAAAGATCTGAAACGGGCTTATATCGCCACTGAAAGCGGGTGTTTATATTAACGTTATTAATCTGACTGTTATATTGAATAAAAGTGGTCCAAAAAATATTACGGGTAAAGGTGATGTCAAACCTTGGTCCGATCAAAAAGAGATCAGCATCATTATAAGGTTGGGGTAGCTGGATGCGGTTCAAGGTAAAATTCAAAGCCAGGACTGCTTTAATCGAGTAGCGATATGACAGCGTACCTTCCAGATTTAAACGGGTACCGTTGAAATATTCACCGGAGCGGGTACTAAGTTCAAAGAAAAAGGGTTTACGTTGGTCGGAGTTAAACCGCGCAAAAACGAAATTATAAGCATAATCGGTGTTGGCCGGCAGCTCCTGTCCATCGCTACCACTGGGATCGAAACGATCCAATAGATAAGTATATTGCCGGCGCAGGCGCATACTAAATCTTGAGTTGTTCTTGAAGTTTATCCTGTATAAGAAATTGATATCCCAGTCGGTATTACCTACATCTTTGTTTCTGATTACATCAAAGTCAAATCCCGGAGCATGCGACTGGATACCGCCTTTCGATGGATAAAAATTATAATAGAATGTGCCCCTGAGTTGATGAAAATCTGTTCTGCGTACGAATCCGACGTCTGGGTTAAAATTTGCTCCTATGGACCTGAAATCTGAGCGCGCTTCCCAACGGTAAGTTTGGTAGTTTGCTCCAAAGCCCATGGAGAAAACGGAGTCTAGGCCTTGGTCGTCGTACGAGCGGTGATAGTATCCTTTTCCACTCCATTTGTTGTCGGGGGTGGCCAGGTTCAGGTCTACTCCCAAGGTTCGGTTGTACGTTTCAGGCTTTACTTCAAAGTCACCCCCAACAGAATCTTGAAAGGCTTGTTTGTTCACAAAAATGGCCGATATATTAGAGCGTTGCCCCAAGCGATGCTGCAGGGTGGCTACAGTATAATTGATCGAGGGTAATGAGATATCTTCCTCCTTGGATGCTTGCACGGTCATTAAACCTACCCGCCAGCGGTTATTGATGTTTCCACTCATGCGGGCTCCAAAATAGAGTTGATTTTGAATGTTGGTGCCGGTAGTGGTATCGGTGGTGATCCCAATACGTCTGGAGAAAAACGGCCTGGCCCCGCTGCTACCAAAGGAGGCAAACAAGTCCGCATTTTCCAAAAAGAACTGTCGCCTCTCCGGAAAGAATATCTCAAAGCGGTCCAAATTAGTTACTTGCTGGTCGGCTTCCACCTGCGAAAAATCCGGATTAATGGTTAGGTCGAGGTTTAAGGATGGCGATAAGGCTATCTTGGCATCTCCACCCATTGTTAGATTACTTTTTGTAGAGGTTTTTTCCTCAAAATCCTTCGAGGTTTTAAAAGCGGTGTAGGGAATTAAGGAGATATTTTTACCAGGACTTGACAAGGGCCGGTCCCATTTCATTTCCTTATTAAACGCCAGGTTGACCAACCGGAAATTTCGAGGGATAGGGGACCAGGTTGACCGTTCACTATATTCGCTATCAACCCGGTAAAAGTTGACAAACCAGGAGTCTGAGTTCTCGCGGTATCTCAAGGTCTTAAATGGGATCGCCATTTCAGCGATCCAATGATTCTGGTAAATCTTAGCCTCAGAGAACCATTTGTTGTCCCAGGTAAGGGAAAGCCCTCCACCTCCGCCGCCCCCACCTCTACGCACCTCATTACCACCATTGGAGATGAGGCCTTCCCTTTGCACTCCGTAAGGATTGACCCCAAATACAAAAGCGTTGGTCTTGTCTTTGTAAGTATCCAATACCACCGTAAAACCATCGAAGGCCTGCCCACGGAAGTCGCGCTTCAAGGAAGGGGTGATATAGCCTCTTGGCCCCAGGTTATGCATAATGGCTAGCACGTATAAAAACTCATCGTCGTAGCATACGCGCACTTCTGTG
>JAOTYN010000196.1 GCA_029861825.1 Cyclobacteriaceae bacterium | reverse complement strand
ATTAAAATTACAGATAAAGAGCGCGCTGATCGCTGGTATCACCTATGAGGTACTATTGGATTTCGATGCGGCCCGCTCCGTAGTAAAAGCTGGAAACAGCGGTAAACATAATCTGAAACCCGTAATACGTACTATCGTGGAGGCACAGGACGGAGCTATTAGCGGTATTGTTTTACCACTAGAGGCTACTCCCGCATTATTTGCTATTCAAGGTAGTGATACTCTTGCCTCAGCCTTTACAGATGAAAATGGGGCCTTTCTTCTTAGAGGTCTGGCGCCGGGAAGTTACAGAGTAAGCATATCTCCAGCCACAGGTTATCTTGGACAGTCTCTGGAGAATGTAAATGTAGATTTGGGCCAAATCACGGATGTGGGAACGGTACAGTTGTCGCAGTAATCCTCTCAGTTATATAACTTCGAAAAACCGGCAATAAACGGATTGCTAAAACGACTAGGTGGTTCTATCATTCCTACTTAACAAGCTTCCTGCTACCATTCCCAAAAAGCTGGCACATGTTCCGTATATAGTGGGGTCTATTCGAGTTTGAAACCGTTCTGTAAGGGTGACCTGCTGGACTAACTCAACTTGTGAAAAATCCGGATTAATGGTCCGTTCCAGATTTAGAGAACTGGTAACGGCTACTTTAATATCGCCGCCGATCTCTGAGGAGAAATCATAATCGCCTCCTCCTTGGTGATCCTTAGAGACCCCGACCGACACGTAAGGGATCAAAGAAATATTCGTGCCTGGTGCTGGCCTGCGCATACCCTGAGTCAATAGGAGTAACCTTATGAAATTGATGAGCTTTCTCTGCTTGTTTCCAGGTAGACTCCTGCAATACCCCATCTATATTAATGGGCGTATAGGTGTAATATAGGGATTGTCGGCTTGGCCTGATATTTTACAGGGCAACAAACAAACTGCTATATGAAGTGGAGGCGCCATTTGGGCATAGAAAGGTAAAGTACGAAACCCTCAGATGAATTGCGAATTTAACTCTCAGCCTAAGACTTGGCTGGCAGTTCCGGCAAGATTGATGCCAGGCTGCAAAAGGAAAGGGCTCAAAATTTGAGCCCTTTCCGGATTGCTAAACATACTTACTAGTTCTCACCACTAAGCAATTTCTTTTTAGGCACCAGGGTGCCATCAGCAAAGACTTTGAGGTTTCGCTTTTTCAACCCTCCTTTGACAGTAACCGTATAGATAGCTTCCACAGAGCCGTCGGCCAGGGGTCGTTCCATAAGAACTACTTGATCCGCCATTTTCCAATCACTGTACTCGGAGTTTTTCACCGCGTCAAGGATCAAATCCGGAAGATCTTTGGTATTAAGGATTATCTCGGTTTCCATCCATTCACCATTGCGGTAAAAAACAGATCTTTGGGTCTTGTCCTTGTATTGAAACCGCACATAGAAATTATCCGGATCCTCAATCTTCTTACCGGTGGGTTCGATCATGGCACTTTCCCATTCATTTTTCCAGTCATCGTAGCAATCGCAGTCCGGCAAGTACCATTCTACTTTGTCTGCAAAGGGATATTTAGTACCAAAAGATTTGTACACCACTTTGGGTACCTGATCCTTATCCACCATGCCTGCTTGAAATGTGGAATTGGGTATAATATTACCGTCAGGGTCCACTTTGAGAGTCTCTTTATTTAACCCGTCCTTTACTGGCACTTTGTAAAAGGCCTCAGCGCCACCGTCGTCGGTACTTTTTAGAACGTAGACTATTTTTTTACCCAGTTTCCAATTACCAAAACCGGTAGCCGCTATAGCGGTGCCAACCTTAGCTGGTAAATCATCTTTACTGAATACCGTTCGAGTCTCCATCCATTCTCCATCCCGATAGTAAATAGAGCGGCGATCCTTATTCTCATACTTGTAGGTTACATGAAAAAATTTGGGTTGGTCACCTTCTCTTAAGTTTTGCAACTCCAAACTTTCTTCCCATTCCGCTTCCCAATCTTCATAGCAATCGCAATCGGGAACAGTCCATTCAATATTTCGTGCAGCGGGGTATTTATATCCGTGTGCTTTGTAGACTACCCGCGGCACGTCCTTTTGCTCGATCTTTTGGACCTGAGCTTTTGCCATGCTAAAAATTCCTAATAACACAACCACTGCTAGCAGTCTAATTTTCATAGCTTTACAATTTTAGTTAGTTTACAAAACTGCTAAAACCACTGCCCCATTCCTATGAGACCTATCATCACCAGACTGATTGTAGTCAACCGCCTTGCTAATTCTAGTCAGGGCCCACAGAACTAGCTCAAACGGAACTTTGTGGGTATGTACACTTAAACAAAGAGGGCAGTTTTACAGTATACGTAAGTATGAAGCCTATTCGAGTTCCAATTATTGGTGTGACCCTGCTATTGTTCATTTATACCTTATCTCCTTATATGGGATTTGGCTATTCCGTGGTGTTCAGCCTTTTTTTATTGTTGCATATCTCCATGATTTGGATGGTCGTTCGGATTTTAAAGGACGGCGAAGCACCCCGAATCACTTTCGAACAGCAATGGTATGAGGATAAGCTCAAATCATAGGCCGTCACTTCTCGCTCACTCTATCCCAAGTTCGGGGTCTTTATTTTTTGTAGCGAATTCATTAAATTAATCAAGGACTTCCCGCGTCAGCTATGAAGATCAACTTGAAAGAATATTTCGAACAACAGGAACGTGATAAGGCTTTTTTGAATGAGCCGGGACCGGTAATTACTATATCCCGGGACTTTGGGTGCCGAGCCAATGAGATTGCACAGAACTTGGTCCAAGAGATTGAAGGACACGGCCGAAAGCCTCGGCCCTGGACCATTTTAAACAAGGAATTTCTTAAACAAGCTGCCGAAGAACTTCAATTAAGGCCTGATAAAGTGGAACATGCTCTCAGTCCCCACCAACGTAGCCGGTTGGAGGATTTTGTGGCCTCCTATTCACCGGACTACCTGGATGATAAGAGGATCCAAAAATCCATTCATCACCTGGTTGCTTCATATGCTGAAAAAGGCAACCTGATTATAGTTGGGCGGGCCGGGGTAGCAGTTACCCACAAGCTGGAAAAATCCTTGCATATTAAACTCGAAGCGCCTCTTAGCTGGCGCGTGGAATATTTGAAGAACTCCCGCAAGATCACCTTGGAAGAAGCCTTGGCACTGGCCCATCAGATTGACCAGCGAAGACAGTTGTTTATTAGCCAGATGCGCAAAGAACCCTATGACACCGCCTTGTTCGATGTGATTTATAACCGCGCCTGTTTGTCTACGGATGCCATTGTGCAGTCCCTCATTCCCTTACTAAGATCGAAGCAGATTATTCGCTGAGATAACTGGTTAACTCTTTGTCGAAAGGTTTGACCGATGAACCAAAATAAGCCAGTAACCGGCCTTCTTCGTCCACCAGAAATTTGTTGAAATTCCAACTTACTTTGAAGTCTCCCATACCATTCTTTTCTTTGGAGGTGAGCCATTGGTAGATGGGGTGCTTGGAACGGCCTTTGACTTTGATTTTAGTAGTCATAGGAAAGGTAACTCCATAGTTGGTCCGGCAAAAATTGGCAATATTCGATTCATTTCCGGATTCCTGAAAAAGGAATTGATTACAAGGAAATCCTATGATCACCAAATCTTCCTGGTACTTTTCGTACAATTGCTGAAGGCCTTCGTATTGAGGTGTAAAACCACAGCGGGAGGCTACATTGACGAATAAAATCTTCTTGCCCTTGAAATCCGATAACTTGATAAGCTGCTCACTGTCCAGGGCGGTTATCTGATAATCATAAATTGAAGTGGTGTCACTCGCGGTTGAAGACATCATCATAAAAAGAAGCAAATTCATATTTCGGTTGATTTTATTACTACTAAACTTACAAACTTCAACTATTGTTTGATCAAGTTTAAATTTGCCTGCACGGGCACCGACAAACCCTGGCCATGAAAATCATAGTCCATGGGGCCGGCCATAGAAAGTTGATTTGCTGACAACAGAGCAGTCCAGGCGCTTGGGGTGCTAGGAGCGGTATCGAAAAATACACTAAATACACCTCTGTCAATTTCAAAGAGTCCGGTAATGATCTGAGAATCGCTATTGCTGCGCCTGATAATAATGGTAAAGCGGCCATCACCGCTCACTTCAAGCGATACAGTTCCACCAGACTGGACCATTTCCAACCGCTGTGTGGGGGAACTGCCAATAACCGTGAATTCCGCCTCCTGGGCTTCCCAGATTCCTATCAAATCAATAAGGCGAACGTTGGATAAGGGCAGACCGTTTGCTCCGGCAGGCGGAACTAAATTACTTTCTTCGCCACATCCTAAGATTAATATCAAGCTTAATACCGTTAGCACCAAAAACCTTTTCATCCTCTCTTAATCAGATCCATTACATCAACATCAATTCCTTTCGAAAAGTTGACATGTACTCCTCTAAAACCAGCAGGTTTTAAAATCACCTCATAAATTCCTTATCTTATCCCACACAATATTTCCATGTCTAGATATCCATTTTATGAAAAAGATTAAGGTCCCTCATACCCTGGTGTTATTGTTTATGATGATGATCCTGGCTCTGCTGACCACCTATATATTGCCGCAAGGGTCATTTGATACCTTGAGTGAAAACGGTCGTGATGTAGTGGTTCCAGGTAGTTATCAGACTAATGAGGAGTCCGTTTATTTAAAACCATGGCACCTATTGACAGTAGTCCCTAGAGCTTTAGCCGATAGTCAAGCGATCATTTTTTTTATTTTCATCATAGGAGGAGCCCTAGCCGTGGTAAAATCCACCGGGGCTATTAATGCTTTGATCGGTAAGCTCCTGCAGAAGTTCAGCAAAACGTACCAATGGCTGATCTTTATACCTATGTTATTATTTGCAGTGGCTTCCGGCACTATTGGCATGGCGGAAGAGTACATACCATTTGTGGGTGTATTGATAGCGATGTCTCTGGCCCTAAAACTGGATTCCATTACGGCTATTGGCATTATGGTGGTAGGGTATGGTATTGGTTATGGCACTGCCGCTATAAATCCTTTTACCGTGATGATCGCCCAGGATGTGGCCCAGGTAAAACCAACATCCGGTATCTGGTACCGTCTGGTATTGTTCGCACCGTTCTTTGCCGTTGGATACTGGCATGTAAGATCTTATGCCATAAAAATAAAAGCCAACCCAAAGTTGAGTCTAATGGAAGGTGTGACTTCAGACGTGCTGCATCAGGAAGAGAGCAGTTATCCTCCTCTCTCCAAAGTTCACCTGCTAGTTCTGGCCTTTACTGTACTGGCAATCGTTGCCATTGTATATGGCATTTCGGAATTATCGGGCTGGCATTGGTATCTAGTGGAAATAGGGGCGGTTTTTCTGGGGCTTACCCTGTTAACTATGATAGTTACGAAAATAAAACCGGATAAAACAGCCGCAACTTTTATTGTCGGCGCTGCTGAATTGACGGGCACAGCCTTGTTAATTGGATTTGCGCGAAGTATCGCCCTGATCCTGGAAGATGGACAGGTCTTGCATACCATTGTCCATTACTTAAGCATTCCCCTTCAGCAAAGCGGGGCTGAAATATCCTCCGTGGGTATGTATTTTATCCAAAGCGTAATGAATTTCTTTATACCCTCGGGTAGTGGGCAGGCTTACGTGACCATGCCTTTAATGGCACCTATCGCGGACCTTACCGGAGTGTCCAGACAAATCGCAGTGCTGGCTTACCAGTTTGGTGACGGTTTCACTAACATGCTGGTACCCACAAATGCCGTGTTGATGGGCATATTGGGCATAGCCGGCATTCCTTACGATCGTTGGTTTCGGTTTATTATCGGGCTCATGATAAAACTTTGGATATTAGGCGCAGTGGCCCTAATAATTGCAGTCTGGGTGGGATACCAATAAAAAAAATGGGCTTACCTCCCTTTAGTTTCAGAATTAACTGGTTTTTTTGACACCTGTCGAAACCATAAAGCGCTGATCAAACCCACCAACGCAAATGCCGTCAATACCATAAATACATGTTGATGACCCAAAGCCCCAGGAGACCGGTCAATCAAATATCCCATCAAGGGACCCATGAATATGTCAGGGGTAAACCCAACTGTAGAAACCAGTCCCACAGCGGTGCCGGTTAGGGCCAGGGGCACCTTGCCCTCTTCAAACAAGGCGAAATAAATGCCACGCAGTCCGTAAATTCCCGCACTGGTAGCTGCCACTGTGAATACCAGCATCCAGGTTACATTTAGCTGCAAGGCCCCCATGGCAATAGCCATACTACCTAATAGCATAATGACAAAGCTCAGCGCCACCACCCAAGAAGCTTTAAAATGATCGGCCAGCAGCCCAGCTCCCACAGCCGCAAAAGGTCTTACCCAAAAAGAAATAGTGCCGATACGGGCTGCAGCCACATCATCATAGCCAAATGCATCCCGGGCATAAAGTGAAAAATCGTCGGTGCATTTGTACCCCACGTAAGCACATACTACAATAATCGCTTGCAGCCACACATTCGGCATTTGCAGAACTTTGCGGACACCGACCTTGGAAAGACGATGTTCAGGAGATCGATGGCTTCCCGGTGTGCTATCAGGAACAGATAGCCAAACCACTAAGGCTATGGCCAATACGATTCCTGTAAATATCCCGATGATCTGCTTTAATGCCGTAGTTCTTTGCGCTAGGGTGGCGCTGGATACGTCCTCCGGCAACAATGCTGCAAAGATCATCACGGAGATAGAGGCCAATAAGGCCGCTAAGAAACCCCTGCCACCATCCAGAATACCATAGGCGCGCCCCTGACTGGCTACTCCCCCCCACTCCCTGGTGGCCCTGATCAAAGCAGCCCAAAACAACATAATGGTGGTGAAACCCCAGAACCCATACAATAAGGTCAAGATCTTTAAGCCGGGCACTGTGGCAAACAATACCCCACCAACAGAAGTGGCGATCAATGCTAAGGTCATGAGTTTCCTGGCGGAGAACTTGTCAGCCAAAGGTCCACCCAAAAAATAAGACACCATGGCCACGACCCCGTATAGGGCAAAGGCCGTACCCAGCTGTAGGTTGGTTAGGTCAAAGACATCCAAAAAGGTAGGCCTGAATATACGGGCTACGACGAATGGCAGCAGGAATACGCATTCGCCGGCGCCAATCAAGGCCGCCATAATACCTATGCGTCGCCATTGGGGCAAGGAAGAAGTCGCTGAGATCAAAACCAGGGTACAATTAACGATTTATAATCATTAATGCCTAGGTATCTACTTGATGTTAGGTCAGTCGATAGTTAAAAGAGGCACTTGAGCGTGCATGGTGAGTAATTTGGTTAACCTGCCTTCTGAGGGGGTGCTTTTAGTAGCGTGATTCCTGGGCATTATGGCCAACAAATTGATATCGTTCTGTTTTACATAGCTGGAAATACCTTCCTCAATATCGCTATTGTGAGGGAAAGCATGGTGGTAATCCAAAGTTTGAAAATAGTATTCCAAAATACTCTGATTGCGCTCATTTAAACGAGGTTCCTCTCCCTCCTTAAGTACACTTAGTATGTGGACTTTGGCATCAAATGCCCTGGCAATGTCAAAAAGCACCCCCAAAGCTAGTGAACTGTCCATATCATCCGTTCCTAAGGCCAGGGCAATATTCCTAACCCTGAATTCCTGTTTACGGGGAGGGATCACTAAAACCGGGCAATTGGCTTCTGTAACCAGCTCAGAAGTAAGGGTCATTGCCACAGATTCTTCCTCGGTTGATCCTTTTGTTCCCATGATAATAA
>JAOTYN010000195.1 GCA_029861825.1 Cyclobacteriaceae bacterium | reverse complement strand
CTTAACTCCTGTAATAAGCTTTTTTTGCAAGAGTTCACGTACCGTTTGACTGACCGCGGCATGGGTCACGCCTAATTCCTGGGCCATCTCCGTTACGCCTAAGGGCGCGTCCTGGCTTAATAAGTAAAACACGGGAAACCACTTGGGCTCAAAATCCATATCATTGGCCTGATAAATCCTGGCACCGTGTCTCATTATTTGATCACTCAGCCTCTTTAGTCGACTTCCCAAGGCCAGTTCTCCCAAGTGATTAAAGATGTCCATAAAGTACAAGGTTAAATACGTAAGTACTTACGTATAAATATTTATAATGGTTGCTGATATAGCAAAAGTACCGCAGTGATATGTGCATTTCCTGCATGATAAGAGGTAGTACCCTCCACGAAATTGGAATGGCAACGGGTTGGTCCAGCTGTCAGAGGGGATGGAAGCCATAGGCTCAAATATTTATTATCAGCCCGTCATGTGCGGTAGGCAGCTCACACCGGGACCTATTTTTCAGCATTTCAGGACCCAGATGATTAAGAATAACTTCTTTACAGGAGAAATTAGGCAGGACCTCTTTTATTTTTTTATAGCTCAAATGATAGGGCATCTCAGTATCAAAATAATTGCATTCACAAATAAACAGATCGGCATCCCGTTCAATATGGTATAGGTTTTCCGTCCATCCACTGTCGCCGCTAAAGGCCAATACCTTTTCCTTATATTGGACACGAACTCCATAGGGATTGGCTTCGGCCGCGTGGATCACTGGAAATGACTGCACTTCTAGCGGACCCATGGTTAAAGCCCCTTCAGAAAACTCCTTAAATTCTAATCTATAGGAAAATTTGCTGATATCCACCCCAGGGTAAGCTATATCGGATAAGGCTGTGACACGTTCTGCTACTTCTGGAGGACCTATAATGGTGAGCGGAGTGGTTCGGGCTTTTATGAAATGAGCTTCTAATAAAATGTAAGGAAGCCCTCCATAGTGATCTCCATGAAAATGAGATATAATGATACCATCTATTTCATTGGTAGAGATTTGATGTTCAGAAAGTGCCTTTAAGCTGGTAGCTCCACAATCGATAAGGAATCGGTATTCCTCAGCGGTAACATAGAAGCAGGTTTGATTGCTCCCACCGCTACAAAAAGCGTCGCCAGTGCCTATAAAATGTATGCGCATAGTTGAGAATTATCTGTCCCTCAGGGAGCTACTTTTTCACCAGCCATCTGATAGGCTTTCAAATAGTGGGTGATCAGGTATTTCCAATCGAAATTTTCCGCACAGCGTTCCACTTCATTCCTCATAGTGATCCTATTTCTGCGACTGGAATGAATAAAGGACAGAAAGAAGTCAGACAATTGTTCGGCCGATACCACATCGGTTTGTATACTTCTTCTCACTACATAAACTCCAGAAGATTCGTGATTGGGGATGGTACGCAGCACAAAGTCTCCAAATCCGGAAAGGTCGCTGGTTATGGCCGGGACACCACTGGCAATACACTCCATGGGGGTATACCCCCATGGCTCATAGTAGCTGGGAAATATTCCCAAATGACATCCTCTGATAAATTGAGAATATTCAATACCGAACAGTGGGTTGGTAGGGCTTATGAATTGGGGATGATACACTACCTTCACCCTGTCCTCCGGTCTGTTCAGTAAATTGGAATCGGCCAGATAGTTTAGGATGTCGTCATTCTCAGCATTCACCAAGTCATGGGTCACGGCCCTGGGGGTTTCCTCGGTTTTCCAGCTTTGAACCGTCCGCCGCAATCGCAATTTCCAATAGTCGTCTACCATATCATTGAGCATGGGAAGATGATATTGGGCGTTGGCCGCCGTGGTATAGAATAATTGATCTCTTACCTGCCGAATGATGACATCACAAGTTTGTCGAATCTCCTCCATAACACCCCTGGACTGCAGGGTTTCCGCATTAATGCTATGGCATTCCTTGTTGGTAATGAAGAAGACCACGACCGTCATTTCGGAGTTAGCCTTTTTCATGCGTTCATTCAGGCGCGTCAAAGCCTTTAAAGTTAGATCGAACCCCTTATTGACATATTCATATCGACCGGAAGTAAAAAAGTAAAGGGTTTTGTCCAGGTTAAAGCTATAGCTTTGAAAGAAATGTCCCATGATAAATTGATGGATCTCCTCTTTATATTCCTGGTGGATCACCTGAACCTCATGCTGTACATCAAATTTCTTAATGTTAATACCATTTGGTAGAACAATGTCGGGCTTTCGGCCCAGAAGATATTCGCACTCAGTGGCAGTTACATCACTTACGGTGGTGAAAATGTCAGCGCTCTGGGCAGCTGCCCGCTCAAAGCGGGCCTGGGTTTCGATGCCGAAGTGTTGTGCCTCTTTTTCCCAATCGAAAAAGGGCAAGTGATTGTAAAAGGTGGGATTGTTCATTGCCAGGTAACGACCCAGTATGGTAGCATGTGTAGTGAACACCAGTTTAATGCGCGATCCTTCTCCACGCAAATCCGGTATGGAGGTCCCTCCCATCCATTCATGAAAGTGGCTTATGAGCTTTTGCTTTTTGGGAGCTACCGTTTCCAGAGTTTGCAGATATTGCTTCACCAGATAACCAAAGGCTATCACGTTGTCGATCATTTCATCTTCTTCCGGAGTTGCTATATAGTGGTTTTCCCAGATAAAATATTTAATCTGTTCCAATTTTTCATTGGCGTTAGCAGGCTCCAGCAGTATCACCTTAGGCCTTCCTGCTACCAGCCAACGACCATAATGAACATTAACCCCGGTCTTGCGCATTTTTTCCGCGGCTTTCGCATAAACGCAGTCCGGATCCTCAATGGGTTCGAATTCCCCCTTGACGTCCCTGTGAATGTAAGGTCCAATCACACAATAATTGTCCCCGTATTTCTCTACTATACTGGCGGCTTTGGTTCTGATTACCGTATAAATACCGCCCACTTGGTTACATACTTCCCAGGCCACTTCTGTAAGATAGGGTGTCTGTATATTTGATTCTTCTTTCTTAGCCACCAGTGCTCAATAATTAAAACGTTGAACGAAAAAGATAAGGTTAAATATAAACTTATGCAAAGTAAACCTTATTAACTAGTAGCTAAGAAATTAAGAGAATTATAAGCAGGAAGAACTGGGGTTATTAGCGGGCCCTGAGTTTGTAAAAAAGTCCCCCGCTGATCGAGAGCGAATTAAAAGAACGGTTCTCAACTCCAATCTTACCCAGACCATATTGGTAGTTGATCTCCATCTGTGCAGATAAGCGGCGGCTGAAGTAATGCTCGATGCCCATATTACCTGAAATAGAACCAATGCTCAACTGAGATTTGTTGGAAGTACGAATCTCCTCAAACTCCACTAGTTGTTCGTTCTGAATTTCCAGAAAGCTGTAAGTAAATTTTTGCTTGAGCAATAAATCCAGAGTGGGACCACCGCCAACAAATACCGACCACTTGTTATTGAGCGGTTGGTAGAACCTAACATACAAAGGTAATTGCAGGATCTGATTATCCACCTTTATTTCATCAGGATCTGAATCGAAAGTCCCGTAATCGGGATAACGCATCAGGGTGGACTGCGAAAAATTATTATCGTCGACATCGTCCAACTTATAAGTAAGTTCCTGATAAGACAATCCTGTCAGTGCATGGATATTTCGACGTATGGGAGTTTCCAAATAAATCCCCTGCCGGGAACTTACAAAACGCTCGCCCAGATCCGGATCCGGAATCAGATAGCCTGTAGCAATTCCAGCTCTAAGATCAAGGGGGTGATCCCATTTCCTTTTGGAGGAAGGCACTACGATTCCTCTGACGTACAAATTCTCAGCATCAAGCCCTTGTTGTTGGTAATCCACCGCAAAAGGATCCAGGGCATCCAGGGACTCAACCGGTCGTTGGGCTAGGAGTCCGAAGTAATCATCGGTAGCGCCTTTCAAGGTTCCGGAAGTATGATCTAGCAAAGGATTCGTTGGTGTGTTCTGAAGTGTAAAGGAGGATGGCAGCGATTTTTGTGCTGCTTCCCGGATCTGATAGATAAGATCCGGATCCTTAAGGTCCAAACGATAACCCAAGTTTGAAAGGCTTCCCAGTGGCTTATCGGTAGTGACCGTAGTGGAAAGCAAACTCCCCAGATAATCATCGGAAGTGGTCACGTACAAGGTTTGAGGTACGGTAGAAGCTTGTGCGCTGTTCAGCTCGTTGAGGATCTCCTGCATCTGTGCCTGATTCTCATTTACCTTGTACAGCACGCCTACATTAATCAAGGTGATCAAGGCCAGACTTCCAGCTATCAAAGCGGTTTTCCAGCGGGCGTACCAGGGTAATGGAGCCAAAAGATCCAGTTTATAGTGCAGGTCTTCCCATGCCCCTTCTTTATATGGGGGATTGAGCGACTCTAATTTGCCCTTGATAATATGATCAAACTCTTTATTATCCATAATTGGTGTTGCCCTCCGCGTTAGCATTATGGATCATCTTTTTCAAGCGGACCCTAGCTTTGGACAAGTTCGATTTACTGGTACCTTCACTGATCCCTATTTTTTCGGCAATCTCCCGATGGTTATATCCTTCCACCACATACAAATTAAAAATAAGCCGGTAAGCTGGTGGCAACTGGCTGACCATTAATAGAATGTCTGAAACTGCTAGATTATCCAGCACTTCAGGTTTTATATGTTCAGTATCAACGGTGGTGATTTCTAGTGCGTGATAATGTTTCTCGTTTTTCCGGTAATGGTCGATGGCGGTGTTTATAAAAATACGCCTGGCCCAAGCTTTGAACGACCTGTTGGGGTTGTGTTGATCGATTTTTGAGAAGATCTTCAGATACCCATCGTTTAAAACCTCCATTGCTTCATCTTCGTCATGCGCATACCTTAAGCAAATGCTCATACTATATGGGTACAAAAGCTGGAATAGCTTCTTCTGCGCCCGACGATCCCCCTTCCGGCATTTTTTTAACAAAGGATCGATTACATTTTTATTATCTAGATCCAAATAGCCGAGATTTTCTTCTACTGGACGCATAAGAGAGGGGTTTTGGTTGCCTTTTGGTTCTTCATAATATATACGGTGGGTAGACCTTTGGTAACCGCAAAAATCGTGCTTGATTTACAGGCAACCAGCTGCAAGCCGCGTACGTCATGTGGGCAACCAACGCTCGGGTTACTCTATGATATGAAGAAACTACTGTGGTCAATTTTTGTTCTGATTACCCTATTGATCTTCATTGGCCTAACTTCTTGCTTTCCTGGCGGGGACGAAGACAGGCCTGGTATGAAGATAAATACAGATCTTTTAGTAGGCAAGATTTGGAGCGTTTCATTTTTTGAAGACAATGGAGCCGATGAAACAGCTCAATTTTCAGAAGTTTACCTACAATTCCTTCCCAACTTCAGACTGGCGGTAATAAAAGGCTGCGAAACGGTAGAAGGTGAATGGATATTATCTACCGACAGTACCCTGTTAGTGATACGCATGCCGGTAGATGTAGACCCCCCACTTGATCAGTTGTCCGATGAATGGATCATAACCCGCCTAACCGAGAATAATTTGAATATTATCGAGCAGGACGACAAAGGGGATGAAGAATTTCATTTACAAACCGCTCCGCTCAGAGCGTTGAGCTGTCAAGATTGCTCCGAGTTTACCAACATCCTTACAGACAGTGTATGGTCCGTTACCCTTTTAGAGAATACTCAAGTGACACAGACAGACCAACTCAAGGGATTCTATCTGCAGTTCTTCACCGACGGTACATTTACCGCTTCATCCGACAATTTACAAGCCAACGGAGAATGGGCGGTAACTGATAACTGTCAAAAACTAGTATTGGAATGGCAGGAAGTACCCACTTTGGGAAATGCTCTAAGTGATTTGGCCAAGGACTGGATCATATTGCAATATGACAGCGAGTTTATGTCTTTCGAAGCCGACGACGAGTCCGGTACTTTAATGGAAATGAAGAAGGGCCGTTTTCCGGGCTGTACGGAGTTAATTAACAGCTTACACAACACCTCATGGTATATCAGTTTCTTTGCCATAAACAGCGATGTGATCACCCCCCAATTCACCGGAACGGGGCTCACTTTCCTGCCAAACAATCAATTGGCTACCGAAGTGGTTATAGGTCCCGCGGTACTGGGAACTTGGTTGTTGGCCGGTGATTGCGATGAATTGATCCTGGATATCCAAGCTGGCTTACTTACAGAATTGAGCCAGCAGTGGATAATCGAAGAGATCGATGATCAGATCATCAAACTGGTTTATGAGGAGAACACCCTGCGCATGGAGATGCATTTGAGGCGCGGGATTCCACCGGTCTCCTTCGCATGCACCAAGGTGATTGACTTTCTTAAAGACAAGACCTGGAAGGTCGAAAGCTTCCTGGAAAATGAATCCGATGATACTGATAGTTTTGAGGATTATTACTTCAAATTCAATCTGGACGGCAGTTTTATTGTCCTAAACGACAATCAGGAAGAGATCGGATCATGGTCCCTGATCCGGGGTTGTACCTCAATAGACATCAATGTAGATAATAGCGGGCCACTACATGAGCTCAATCACAGCTGGAAAATTGAATCTTATGGTGACTCTCAGATCAAACTGATCTACAGCCAAAGTGATGATTATAAAGAATTGATATTGGAAGAAATTTAAGTAATAATAAACCTTACCCGTTGATTTTTAAGTTTAGGTAGTAGCGGCTCTCCAGTCCGAAAGGCAAACGAGAGCCGCTATTTATTTGATTCGCCATCAAGGTTTTTCTTGAGCCATTAACTGAAAATATTTACCCACCACCTGTTCGGCAGGTTTATTGAAAGGGACAAATCTACGATCTTGTGACCCTCTGGTCTCCATAACTGTAGGCCATTTCCACCAAAAGATGCCTGCAACCAAATGGTGTTCCTGGAGTACCTCCATTACGGCTTGGTAGGCCATCGCCTGATGATGGGGATGATAGCTCTTATCGCCAGCTTGCTCATGGGGTTGTTTCCAGGGTGATTCCACACTGCGAAAACCAATTTCCGTAATTATAAGAGGTTTTTCATAGGTTTGTACCACTTGTTCTACCTTTTGGCAGGCTCTCGAAAACCCCTTCTTTAATTGTGCCACAGAGGGTTGGTCTTGGGTGCTCATGGGGTAGTAGCAGTTTAATCCTATATAATCCAACTCATCCCAAAATCCCAGGTTTTCAAATTCCTGGCCCCAGTTGGCAGCGTAGGTCAATTTGCCACTGTAGATCTTTCGGATCTTGGCGATTAATTGTCGCCAGTGATGCTCTTGCTTTAAGGTGGCTTGTGCAAATTCGACTCCAATACACAAGATATCTACTTGGTGCATTTCCGCTAATAAAGCATAGTGACTAATCCATTGATAGTAATGTTCAAAGAATTGATCCCATTGAGCCTGATCACCCATCTCTACATCTCCCGGCCAGCCTCGGCGGACCCAAACCTGAGGTTTCAGCATAGTCACCATCCCCAGCTCACGAGCATTCCGGATGGCGTGGATCACCCCTTCGTCATGTTCTCCCCCCGCACTTTCGCTAAAAGGCAATGGTCTGGCTTCCTGCGGATTGCGTATACCTGTATAAGGAACTATTGCTACCGCATTGGAATATAACTGTTGTAGTCGCTGTAATGACTGTACCGATAACTCGGAGCCATATCCGTTGTAAATACTGTACCCTTCATGAGTAAAATTAAAGCCCCTCATAAAAGGCAGGGCATCATCGACCTTTACTCTTAGAGGTGGGGTGCCTACCCAACTA
>JAOTYN010000604.1 GCA_029861825.1 Cyclobacteriaceae bacterium | reverse complement strand
TGACCGTTGACATCAAGAGTACCGGTGGCGGGGGCGTTTTCATAAGTTACCGTAACCTCCTGGGTGTAGGTATTGGTACCGGGGTCACAGACGCTCTGAGTACCCGCGCTGAGAGCAGTAATGGCACAGGGCTGAGGTGTGCAGTCCGCTGGCGCCGTGAATAAACCGGTCTCTGTGAAGGTACAGGCACCGTCGGCACTAAAACTGGCGGTGACATCTACCGCTGCCCCATCAGCGGCAAGGCCGGTCAGGGTGACGGTTTGCGGACTGGTGGTGATGGTAAAGGATTGACCGTTGACATCAAGAGTACCGGTGGCGGGGGCGTTTTCATAAGTTACCGTAACCTCCTGGGTGTAGGTATTGGTACCGGGGTCACAGGCGCTCTGAGTACCCGCTGTTAAGACCGAAATACTACAAACGGGTGTCACCCCTTCCCAAAATGAAACTCCGATATCCGAACCATTCCCATTGTAGGTATAAGGGGCTTCACCAGTAACAAATGTACCTGCCGTCCAAATACCCTTGGCTTCAGCCACGTTCTCCCGACCTGTGGGAAAGGGGAACGAGCCCAGATACTGCATAAAGTCTACCATTTGAACAGGATCATCAAAACCTATATTAGGAGCTCCGGGCAAATACAAACCCGCATCGCGACCGTCTATATTTAACCCTCCGACTGTGGCCCAGTTTACCGTTACTTCCTCATCTTGGGATAATACAAAGTCACCAGAAACGATGCTAACCAACGGATCAGTATCCAGATCAATCGAATAATTGAGGTTTGAACACAAACGGTAGTCTGAAATGTCTATGGCTGTACTTCCAAAATTTCTAATCGTTATATTTTGGATTACGGGATCAACAGAAGTTAATCTAATTTGAGCATCGAGGGAAAAGGCTAAGATAGCCAGAGGTAGGAGGATTAGTACTTTTTTCATAATTCCGCATTTAGGATGGACGATCTTTAAGACCATAGTATATGGGCAAATGGTCTTATGAGAAGATATCGTTTTGATCGCCCCCTAAAAAGTGGGAATTATGGACTTTTTATTGACGATAGTTAGAATTTCTATGGATAAAGTCACCAATCGATAAAATCCACCTCACCAAATCAGATTCGTAGAGATGCTAATTTAAAAAGCTGGAAAACAAGCACTATGAGAGTGGATTAGGGTTAATTAGGACTTTTAAGTTATTGCCCACCCTTGATAAATCCCAGATGACATCCTTCAAAGCAATAGCGGAAATAAAGTTTTAGCAATCCATCTTCGAACACCACATCATAACTATGATCCAGATTATTGATGTCCAAGTCACCACTGGGAGGTGCTGGCAGCAGCGCCAATACCCTAGTACCGGTATCCGGATCATCCAGTACCTGAAAATGGGTAAAGTCCTCCAGCCCTGAAATATTTGAGGAGAATTGTTGGTTTTCCTGTAAATTAATAGTCTGCGCGGGCACCGCATCCACGGATTCCACAATATAACGGTCACCTGGCGAGTATCCCCGCTCGGTGAGGAGCCAATCGCCAATGAGATCCTGCGGAACATCGGCCTGGCAGCATTCATCTTGCTCACAACTGGTGAATATTATTGATAAAATTAAGGCCAGGGTATATATAACAGATAGCTTCATAATTCTATAGTATTCTCTTTCTACAAGACCCGCAATTCCCCGCAACCGTTGCAAGGATTAATCATTTTCTGAAATTTTATCAGCTAAATATCTGATTTCCTGTAATTTATGTGAGTCGGCCGTTTGGATTTGATAGGCTGCCGCCGACGCATGACCCATGGGAATACCCACAGGTTTATGAAGCATTTTACTACCTCGCGTCCCGCCTGCCGAAATGTGAAATTCCCTGGCCCCGGTAGCTGCCAAAATAGATAGCAGATTCTGCGCATTGATGCCGGCGCCCGGTATCACTTCAATCTGCTCTGACTTATTAGATGTCAGTTGCTTTAAAAGAGGCAAACCCTTTTCTGCAGTAGCGGCTTGACCGGAACTTAAAATCCTTTTTATTCCAAGATCCTGTGCTTGATGTAAGGCTTCCAGGGGATCCACGGTCAGATCAAATGCCCGGTGTAA
>JAOTYN010000193.1 GCA_029861825.1 Cyclobacteriaceae bacterium | reverse complement strand
GTAGATATAAGGACGAAAGCCTACTCCCTGAACCTGACCTTTTATGTGGAGGTGGTATGAATACAATTTATGGGGAGTTAAATACCTTAATACCTGCTGGAATCTATAATAGTTGACAGTCTTCAACCATGAAATTAATCACCTGGCCGGTTGGGCTTTGTCATTATTTTACAACCATCAAATAAGGATATTTTTTCTGTAAAACCCACCGCAACATGGCTAAACAACACGCTTTCCGTACTGATACCCAAGGCCTGGAGTCACTTTTCGCACTGTTATCTGATCAAGGTTATGCCCAGATGGGGCCGGTGGTTCGCGATGGGGCCATCATGCTGGGAGAAATCAATAGCTTTGATGAGCTGGCCCAAGGATATACTGATGAGCAAGCCAAAGGGCATTATCGAATAAAGCCAATACCCACCAGAGGACTGTTTCAATATGCCGTGGGGCCCCAATCCTTCAAGCAATACCTACACCCGCCGAGACGAAAGCTTTGGAGCACCCATGGTTCTCAGGAAAAGTTCACTATTGAAGAAGGCAATGAACCAGAAAAAATGGTGTTTTGGGGGGTGAGGAGTTGCGATCTAGAAGCTATAAAGATTCTGGACAGAATCTTCCTGGAAGGCGCCTTTGTTAATAAGTGGTATCAACAAGCCAGAGAGCAGTTAGTAATAATCGCGGCCTCTTGTCCCGTGCCCTCAGCAAATTGTTTCTGCACCTCCACTAATACCGGTCCAAAGCCTGAAAGTGATTTTGATATCGCTATTCACGAAATAATGGACCATGACTGCTGTTATTACATTTTAGAAACAGGATCTCACAAAGGTGAGAAATTAATCCAAAAACTGCGGATTCAAAAGGTTTCTGAAGAAGAACTCGACAGCTTGGAGCGGATGATCGAGAAAGCAGCATCAAGCATGGAAAAGCGATTTGAACCGGCCGAAGCGGCTGATTTACTGAAGAAGACTCTGGAACATAAGCACTGGGATGAAGTAGGCAGCCGATGCTTAAGTTGTGCCAATTGCACTATGGTCTGCCCCACTTGCTTCTGCACCAGTACAGAAGACATTACGGAAATCACCGGTGAGCATAGCGAACGATGGCTGCGTTGGGACAGCTGTTTTAATGGTGATTTTTCCTACATACATGGTGGTAAGATCAGGGATAGTACCAGATCACGTTATCGACAATGGATGACCCACAAATTATCATACTGGTATGAACAGTTCGGCACTTCCGGCTGTGTGGGATGTGGTCGGTGTATTACCTGGTGCCCTGTGGGTATCGATATAATCGAAGAACTTGAGGCATTGGCCAGATAGCTCCTGGCATTTTCAAGGCGAGTACGATGGGAAAACCCGATTGATATAATGAAAACGATAAAAGATTTATTGACCGAACACAAATTCTTCCATGAGATGACCCCGGAGATGCTGGAGTTCATAGCCGGTTGTGGTAAGAACATGCATTTTAACCCCGGAGAGTTTATTGGCAAACAGGGAGACCCGGCAGATTTCCTCTATGTAATCAGAGAAGGTAACATCGCGCTGCAGTTGGTACAACCTACTCAGGGTTCACTCACTATCCGTTCGCTGCGCGGGGGAGAGATTGCTGGGTTCAGCTGGATCATTCCACCTTACCGTCTGCAGTTTGACCTGCGGGCGGTGGAACATTCCTCTGTGGTAGCACTGGACGGCACTTGTCTGCGCAAAAAGTGTGAGGAAGATTATAAGTTAGGCTACTATTTAATGAAACAGTCTGCTACAGTAATGACCCAGCGATTAGTCGATACCAGAATTCAACTTTTAGATATATATGGCGCAAGAGTCTGATCATGCAGAAGTGAACCGACAATCCCTACAGCGTGACATATGGCTACCTTTGCTTTACACGGTTAAAGAAAAGAAGACTGAGAACCGGGGTATTGTCACACTCACGTTGGCTCCCTCTGCTGAAGAGGCTATTGAGCCTATGGAGCCGGGACAATTTAATATGCTGTATGCCTTCGGCATTGGTGAAATTCCCATTTCCATAAGTAGTTTGTGGAACTTGCAATCAACACTAGTACACACCATTCAGGATGTTGGGGCGGTATCTAAGGCGTTTTGCGATCTTTCAACAGGCGACCAGGTGGGGGTACGCGGCCCCTATGGTACTCGCTGGCCCTTGAATAAAGCTAAAAACAAAGATGTAATTATTTTGGCCGGTGGGGTGGGCATGGTACCTCTAAGGCCACTGATTGAACGAATTCTAAATGATCGAAGTCGCTATGGTAAATTAAATGTCCTTTTTGGAGCCAGAAGCCCCGAAAACATCATTTTCCACCAAGATATTATTTCCTGGCAGGCCGACCCCACACTAAATTTTCAGATTACTGTAGACCACGCTTACTCAAACTGGCGAGGTCATGTAGGGGTGGTCACCTACCTCATTGAAGAGGCGAACTTTGATCCTGAAAATACCATTGCCTTTATATGCGGCCCCGAAATAATGATGCGTTATGCAGTTCATGCCTGTCTGGATGCCAATGTTCCTACAGATCATATCTTCTTATCTATCGAGCGTAATATGAAATGTGCAACCGGTTTTTGCGGTCATTGTCAGTATGGACCATTTTTCGTCTGCAAGGATGGAGCCGTTTTCTCCTACCCACAGGTTAAGATCTATTTAAACATTGCTGAGTTATGAAAAAGAAAAAGTTGGCTGTATGGAAATTTGCCTCTTGCGATGGTTGTCAATTGAGTATTTTGGATTGCGAAGATGAACTTCTGACATTAGCCGCTCAGATTGAGATTGCCTACTTTCCGGAAGCGACTAAAACGGTCATAGAAGGACCCTACGACATCTCACTGGTTGAAGGTTCTATCACCACAGCTCATGATGCCATCCGTATTTTGGAAGTACGAAAGAATTCAAAATTACTGATTAGTATAGGTGCCTGTGCTACCAGCGGCGGCATTCAAGCGCTCCGTAATTATGTAAAGGTGTCGGAATACATCAACGCTGTTTACGCCAGGCCGGAGTATATCGATACCCTGGAAACATCTACCGCCATTGCGGATCACGTAAAAGTCGACTATGAACTTAGAGGCTGCCCTATCAACAAATACCAGTTACTGGAGGTGTTGTCGTCGTTCCTTCATGGTAAAAAGCCTTCAATACCAGACCATAGTGTGTGCTTAGAATGTAAACTCAATGGTAACCCGTGCGTGGCTGTATCCCGGAACCTGCCCTGTCTGGGTCCTGTGACTCAAGCCGGTTGCGGTGCTTTGTGTCCACATTACCATCGCGGTTGCTTTGGTTGTTACGGTCCGAAGGAAAACCCTAACACAGAAGCCCTTGCCTTGTACCTAACGCAAAACGTTGTTGATAATCATACCATGCTAAGGCTGTTCCGAAATTTCAACGCCGCCTCCCCTTCTTTTTCCAAAGAAAGTAAGAACTATGAAAAACAATGAAAAGACCAGAGAGATCAAGCTCGATTATTTGGCCCGTGTAGAGGGTGAAGGGTCGTTTTATGTTAAAATTAAAGACCATGAGGTCATCGAATCTAAGCTAAAGATATTTGAACCCCCTCGATTTTTTGAGGGATTCTTACAAGGCCGTTCGTATAGCGAAGTTCCCGACATCACAGCCAGAATATGTGGCATATGCCCTGTAGCCTACCAAATGAGTTCCGTGCATGCCATGGAAAAAATATGTGGTTATAAAGCCGTTGGTTTCATAGATAAACTAAGGCGACTATTGTATTGCGGAGAATGGATCGAGAGTCATGCACTACATACGTTCATGTTGCACGTTCCAGACTTTCTGGGGTACCCTGATGCCATTGCCATGGCCAAAGACCATAAGGATTGGGTCGAAAAGGCATTGTATCTAAAGAAAGCCGGTAACGATATTGTAAATATTCTTGGAGGTCGCGAGATTCACCCCATTAATGTAAAAGTTGGAGGGTTCTATCGTTATCCATACCCCGCGGAATTCAAGGAGGTTAAGGAGCGCCTACAAAAAGCCCAGGAAATTGCACATAGCGCCGCCCAATGGATGGCCACCCTGGAATTCCCGGGTTTTGAATTTGATTATGAGTTCATTGCCCTCCATAACGAAGGAGAATACCCCATGAATCATGGCCACATCGTCTCTAATAAAGGACTCTCACTAGAGGCCGAGACCTATGAAGACCACTTCAGCGAAGAACAACAGCCCTACAGCACCACACTGCATACCTGGCTGGATGGTGAAAGGACAGTGTTTACCGGGCCCCTTGCTCGGTTCAACATCAACTTCGAACAGCTGTCGGAAACGGCAAAATCTTTGGCGAGAGAGATTGGGCTTTATCCCGTTTGTAAGAATCCCTTTAAAAGTCTGCTGGTAAGAATGATCGAGATATTTTATGCTTGTGAAGAGGCCGTCCGGATTATGGACCAATATGTATTCCCCGGTGAAATTGACGACCATGTAAAACCGAAGGCTGGTGTTGGCCGTGCCGCTACTGAGGCCCCTCGAGGGATCCTCTTTCACCGGTACGAGATCAATGAAAGAGGTATTATACAGAATGCTCGTATTGTAGCCCCTACCAGTCATAACCAACGTATTATAGAAGATGACCTTCGAAGATTGGTAATTCAGTTTGAGGATCTGAACGATGAACTGCTTACGGAACGCTGTGAACAAGCAGTCCGTAACTACGACCCCTGCATTTCCTGCTCTACTCACTTTCTAAAAGTCAATATTGAACGAGAATAGTGATATACTGATCATCGGAATTGGCAACGAATGGATTGGAGACGATGCATTCGGCATTTATGCTGTCAAAAAGCTCCAAAAACAACACCCGGACTTGGGAAGATTTCAACTGATATCTGGTGACCTGAGTAGGCTCTTAACACTGTGGGAGAATAAAAAGGTGATCATCATCGATGCTGCCTGCTCTACAACCAAACCCGCAGGACATGTCTATGAGTTGGACTCTTACCATAACATGGTATCTTATGACAACGTCTTTTACTCCTCTCACAGTTTTGGATTAGAAGAGATTCTGCAAATGGCCTCCGCCATCGGTCGACTTCCTCCTTCCTTAAAGCTCATCGGTGTGGAAGGCTCAAACTGGCAAAAGGGTCATCCGATTTCCAAAGAAGTGAAAAAGGCCTATGATACAGTTGAAAAGATAGTATTGAACTACCTCACCGAATTACCGATTTCATCCACTTCGAAGTAAGTGAAATAGGTTCGCCATCTTGTAAAACAAAATAAATCACATCGCTAAATGATTGGAATCAATTCCCATATAAGAATTTGAAAGTACCTTAGACAGCAATTGATAATCAATCAGTTAACAATAGAATTCACTAGGAACTTAATCAAATGGAAGTTACCACTAATATCAAAAAACGTGTATATCAATTCGGTACTGAATTTACCGAGGGCGGAAAGGATATGAAACCTCTGCTCGGGGGTAAAGGTGCCAACATCGCGGAAATGTGCCTTGTAGGTATTCCCGTGCCGCCTGGCTTCACCATCACCACTGAGGTATGTAAAGAGTACCAAAAAGGCGGTGCCGAAAGTTTAAGACCCCTCTTGAAAAAGGAGGTGGAAGCTGGAATTGCAGAAATTGAAAAGATCATGGGCACTTCCTTTGGTTCGGACGAGCGACCGTGTTTACTATCGGTTCGATCAGGTGCCCGGGATTCTATGCCCGGGATGATGGATACAGTGCTTAACATCGGACTGAATGATCAATCCATAAAAGGGTTGATTGTCATGACCGGCAACGAGAGATTTGCCTGGGACTCCTATCGCCGGTTTATTCAAATGTATGGCGACGTGGTGATGAAGATCAATAATCTCACAGATGATTCCGAAGACATATTTGAAAGAATACTAGCCTTGAAAAAGGCCAAAAAACACCTGCATTCCGATCAGGAACTTTCTGTTTTGGACCTGCAGGAAATTGTAGAAGAATTCAAGCAGGTAATCCGTAGATTCACCGGGAAGGATTTTCCCACGAATCCCTGGGAACAACTTTGGAACTGCATGTTAGCGGTGTTTGATAGCTGGTATACGCCCAGGGCTGTCTATTACCGTCAGCTCCACAACATCCCGGAAGAATGGGGGACCGCCTGTAATGTCCAGGCTATGGTATTTGGCAACATGGGTGATGACTCCGGATCAGGAGTAGCCTTTACTCGCAATGCAGCTACCGGAGAGAATCGCTTTAACGGGGAATACCTGATCAACGCCCAGGGAGAAGATGTAGTAGCTGGCACCCGCACTCCCTTGCAAATAACCCAGCATGCATCCCGGGAGTGGGCCCAACTTATGGGTATCGAAGAGGCAGAGCGCAGTCAGCATTACACATCGCTGGAAGAATGCATGCCCGAGGTCTATCAGGACCTTTATAAATATCAGCAACGTTTAGAAGACCATTTCAAGGATATGCAAGACTTGGAATTCACCATCCAGGAAGGTAAGCTATGGATGCTGCAGACCCGTACCGGCAAGAGGACCGGAGCCAGTATGGTGAAGATTGCTATGGATATGATGGCCGAAAACATGATCGATGAAAATACCGCCCTACTGAGCATGGATCCCAATAAACTAAATGAATTGCTGCATCCCATCTTCAAGCAGGAGGAATTGGAAAAGGCCGTACAGCTGGCCAAAGGGCTACCCGCATCACCAGGTGCCGCCAGTGGCCAAATTGTGTTCTCATCACATGAAGCAGAAGATTTAACAAATCGCGGTAATAAAGTGATTCTGGTGAGGGTAGAAACTTCTCCGGATGATCTACCCGGAATGAATGCGGCCCAGGGTATTTTAACCGCCCGAGGTGGTATGACCTCTCACGCTGCGGTAGTAGCCCGTGGTATGGGCAAATGCTGTATCTCCGGTGCCGGCACCTTGAGGATCAATTACGAAAAGCAAATCTTGACCATTGGTGATGAAATATTCAGACCGGGGGACTGGTTATCATTGAATGGTACTACAGGCCTGGTCTACCAAGGAAAGCTGGACACCGTAGAGCCGGAATTAAGTGGCGACTTCGCTCATTTAATGGAATTGGCTAACAAGCATGCCCAGCTTCAGGTCCACACCAATGCCGATACCCCTGAGGCGGCCGTATTGGCCCGCAAATTGGGAGCCACCGGCATAGGCTTATGCCGCACCGAACATATGTTCTTTGGCGACGACCGAATTACGGCCATGCGAGAGATGATCCTGGCCTTGGATGAGCAGGGCCGACAAAAAGCTTTGGACAAATTATTGCCTATGCAGCAGGGTGATTTTGAACAAATATTGGAAGCCATGCAAGGGTTAAAAGTTACCATTCGTTTATTGGATCCGCCTTTACATGAATTTATCCCTACCACACCCGGACTTCAGAAAAAAATGGCCGCCCGCATGGGCATCGGTTTAAAAGAAATCGCTAAAAAGGTAGAAAGTCTTAAAGAGATCAATCCCATGCTGGGCCACCGCGGATGTCGTTTGGGGAATACGTTTCCCGAAATCACCCGTATGCAAGTAAGAGCAGTGATACAGGCAGCCCTTAATCTAAAAGCAAAAGGTATAAAGACCCATCCGGAAATTATGATACCACTGGTAGGTCATGTGAAAGAATTTATAATGCAAAAAGAAATTGCCCAAAAGGAGATGGAAAATGTCTTTACGGAGCAACAAGATTCCATAGAGTGTCCCATTGGAACCATGATTGAAGTTCCTAGGGCCGCTTTGGTAGCCCATGAAATTGCCAAAGAAGCTGAATTCTTTTCTTTCGGAACCAAT